>JAGODA010000267.1 GCA_017998475.1 Spirochaetota bacterium
GTCTCTCTTTTCCGCTTTCAGGCGAGTAACAAGAGCGTCGAGCATGATGGAGGCGTCGTCGATTATGACATAGTCCGACATTTCCGCCATGGGCGATTCGGGATCGGTGTTCACCGAAACGATGATTTCCGACTCCACGATGGACGCTGTATGCTGTATCTGCCCGGAAATGCCGAAGCCCATGTAGAGGCGGGGGCGGATGGTCCGGCCGGTCTGTCCGATCATGCGTTCCTCGCCGCACCAGCGATTGAACACGGGGACGCGCGTGGCGCCCGTCTCGCCCCCCAGGAGAGAGGCCAGTTCGTACAGGCGCTCAAAGTTTCTCTTCGATCCCAGACCGCGACCTCCGGCAACAACCACCCGCGCCTGCTCCAGCGGCACCGCCGGACGGTCCCAGCGGAGCGGGGCCTCGAGGCTCTCTATCGCTCCCGAATCGGCCGGCGTGGAGAAGGGCAGGCGCACTATCTCCGTGCGTACTCCGGAGCGTTCCCGCTTTTCGAATACGCCCTGTTGTACCGTGGCCATCTGCGGGCGCGCGTGCGGGCAGACGACGGTGGCGATCGCGTTGCCGCCGTAGGCCGGGCGTTCCATAACGAGGAGCTTTTCGCCGTAGTCGGGGAGGTCGGCTATAGACAGTCCCGTACAGTGGGCGGTAAGGCCGGTGCCGAATCGCGCGGCAAGGCGCGGAGCGAGATCGGCCCCCGCCTCGGTCGCGGGAAAGAGCACGGCCGACGGACGGTGCTCGCGTACGAGGCCGGCGAAGAGATCGGGTATGATGCGGTCGTCGTAATGTTTGAGCGCCGGGTGGCTCGCGTACATGATACGGTCGGGGCCGCAGCGCTCGATGACGGGCAGGTACTCTTCGGCGTCGAGCGCGAATACCAGCGCGCAGAGCCGCTCTCCCAGGGTGTCGGCGAGTTCGCGCCCGCGCGTGATGAGCTCGAGCGCGCCCTCGAGCACCCGTTCGTGGTCCTGGATCTCGGCGTAGACCCACACATCCCGGTGATTCCTTTCGATTGTGCCCGCGGCGTTCATGGACTTCCTCAGTAACGCAGTATGCCGTGTTTCTTCAGGCGTTGCACGATCGCCTCCGCCTTCTCGGCCGTGTCGCCTTCAATGGGATTTCGCGAACGCGTATGACTGAAAACGCGCGTGTCGACGACCACGGTCGGCGATCCGGCCAGGCCGTATTCGGCCGCGTCGCCGCCGATGTCGTCCATCGAGAGTTCCTCGACAACCGTGCCGGAACTCAGCGCGATGTCGGCCAGGCGCGGGAAGCGCACGCGGTTGTCATCGCGCCCCACGGCGAAGATGAGGGGGAGCGCGGCGCGGATCTTCTGGTACTCGTGGCCGTACAGGCGCTCGATCGTGGCGCGGCCGTTCTCAATGTGGAATCGGTGGATGCGCGTGACCAGCGGCAATCCCAGAAGTTCCGAGAGCTGATAACTCACATGGCCGGTATTCCCGTCGATGGCTTCGCGCCCGGTGACGATGAGGTCGAAGGGGCCGAGCTTCCGTATGGCGCGCGCGAGGGCCCGGCTGGTGGCAAGCGAGTCGGATCCGGCGAAGCGCGGATCGCACAGAAGCACGCACCTGTCAGCGCCGTACGCGGCGGCCTCGTACAGCGCCTCGCGCGCCCTGGGAGGGCCCATGCTGAGCGCCGTGACGCGCGCACCGCCGGCGTCCTTTATGGAGAGCGCCGTCTCGAGCGCGTGGAGGTCGTCCGGATTGACGATGTTGCCGGCGGACGCGCGGTCGATTACGCCGGTCTTCGCGTCGAATACGGCGCGTCCGGCGTCCGGAACCTGTTTTACGCACACCAGTATGGAGAGCATGCTCACATCCTCTCGAATTCCTTCATGATGGCGTTGCCGATGATGATGTTCATCACCTCGGAGGTCCCCTCGTATATTTCGGTGATCTTCGCGTCGCGGAAATAGCGCTCCACCGGCAGGTCCTTCACGTAGCCGTAGCCGCCGAAGACCTGCAGCGCCTCGCGGCAGACGTCCATGGCCACCGAGGACGCGTAGCGCTTGCACATGGCCGATTCGACGGAGTAGGGGAGCCCCCGGTCCTTGAGGTGCGCGGCCCGATAGATGAGGAAACGCGCCGCGTCCAGACCGGTCTTCATTTCGGCGAGCTTGAAGGCGACTCCCTGGAAACTTCCGATGGGACGCCCGAACTGGCGGCGTCCCGCCGCGTACCTCGCCGCGGCCTCGTAGGCCGCCATGCCGATGCCCAGTGCCTGCGCCGCGATGCCGATGCGCCCCATGTCGAGCGCCTGCATTGATATTTTGAAGCCGTCCCCGGGGCGGCCCAGCACGTTCTCCTTGGGGACGCGCACGTTGTTGAAGTAGAGCTCGGAGACCATATTGCCGCGCATTCCCATCATGTCCTCGATCTTCCCGACTTCGAATCCGGGCATGCTTTTTTCCATGATGAAAACGGCGATGCCGCCGGCCTTTTTGCGCGGATCGAGCGTGGCGGCTACCAAAAACACCTCGCCGGTGCCGCCGTTGGTGACGAAGGTTTTCTGGCCGTTGACGAGGTAGCAGTCGCCGTCCGGCACGGCCGTGGTGCGGATGGACGCGGCGTCGGAGCCGGCCTGCGGCTCGGTGACGGTAAAGCCGCCGATCTTCCGCCCGCTTGCGAGGTCGCGCGCGTAACGTTCGAGCTGCCCGGCGGAACCGAATTTGAGGAGCGGCGCAAGGCACACGGAGTTGTGCACGGTGACGCCCAGGCCCACGGCGGCGCTCACGCGCGAGAGCTCCTCTATGGCGATCGCGTAGCTTATGGAGTCCAGGGCGGCGCCGCCGTATTCGGCGGGCGCCTGAATTCCCCACAGGTTGATGCGGCCCATCTCGGCCGTCACCTCGGGCGGCAGCGCTCGCGACTCGCGGTCGAGCGCGCCTGCCCACTCCTCGAGCGCCTCGCGCGCGAAGGCGCGTACCGCCTTCCGCACCATAAGCTGGGTGCCGTTAAGGGAAAGGTCCATGGAGTGAATAGAAGGGGGCGCGGCGCGGGGGTGTCAAGTATTCTTCAGCGGGCGTTTCAGTTGTGTCGTTGGAATATGCGTCCGACGGCGCATCCTTCGCAGGGTGTGGAAAATCGCGCGCCCGCTAGACCGGAAAGCGCACTATAATGCGGGTACCCCCGTTTCCGTCGTACTCGAGCTTTCCCCGTATCTGTGTAGCCAGGTTATTGAGAAGAAGCATCCCGAGCCCCCGGTGCCCGTTTCCGCTTATGCCTCCCGGAATGCCGACGCCGTTGTCGCGAACCTCCAGGACGGCCGTGCCTTTCTCGATCCCGAGGCCGAGAGTCAGCCTGCCGGGTCTGCCGGGCGGGAAAGCGTGCCGGTACGCGTTGGTGACGAGCTCGTTGACGAGCATGCCGACGGGGATGGCGACCTCAAGCCTCAGACACACGGCGGGATCCACATTGAACACGGTTTGCACCTTTTCCGAATCCCTCCATGCGTGGCCGGCCGCCGCTTTCTCGGTGATATTCCTGATGAATTCCCCGGCCGGTATATCCGAATAGTGCCTGGCGTTGTACATCACCTCGTGTACCGCCGCCATTGAGTAGATGCGGTTTTCGGTGTCTACAAGGATGCGATCGAGTGTTTCGTCGGTTTCTGCCTGTTTGCGCTGAAGGTTGAGGATGCTTATCACTATCTGGAGATTGTTCTTCACCCGGTGGTGGACTTCCATCAGAAGCTCGCTCCGCTCTCTGAGCATACGGTCAAGCTCGGCTTCGGTCTTTTTGCGCCGGTCGATATCGGCGTGGAGGCGAATCGAGTTGAGCAGCATAATGAAAAAGAGCGGAAAGAGCATCTCGGCGTAATCCTCGAAGAAGTCGAAAATGTTTGTTATCTGCAGTCGTTCGAGGATGTTCGATGTATTGACGAACATGAGAAGTGCGATAATGCACGAGAGGAAGGTGGCGGTGTCCGTGCGGAAGCGTTCGGGAGTTTTTTTTATCACCAGGAAAAGAGAAGCTGAAAATACGCACAGGCTTGCCGCGTTAAGGATTACGATCTGCATCTCCATCACGCGCGCCCTCGGGCGTACGCGATCACTCCGGCCAGGGTGCAGGCGGCGGCAGCCAGGTAGGCGGCGTGCTCGAGGAAATTGAAGAGCGTATAGAGAAAAAAGCCCTCGGCGACGGTAAAAACGTTGCTGGCGAAAATTATACAGTACGCGCTCACGAGATAGACGTTCCAAGGCACCAGGCCTTTTTTCAGGAAAGCGAGAAGCAGGACGAGGCCGATTACGCCGAATACCAGTGCCATTACCTCGTTTATCTCATACATGACGCCTCTCCATGCGGTATTTCGGGTGTGGTCCCGCGAACGATGTTGCGGGCGGTGTTTCCGGAGCGGCCCTGTTCCGGGCGCGTTACGGAATTGTCGCGGTTTCTGTCAGAATACACGATCAGGCGCCTTTGTCAAGTCGTGAAGAATTACACGGGCGGGGCAACATAATCGCTCTACTGCATATGATTGTGCACTCGTACCGGCCTTCACACCCTCTTCAACACGTGCGCGAACGGATGCGGCACGCGCGAGCTCGAGCCCTTCAGGCG
>JAGODA010000268.1 GCA_017998475.1 Spirochaetota bacterium
GAGTAGTGCAGGTTGAAGACGATATCGTACACCGCGCGGCTCTGCTGTTCCAGCGCCTCCGATTCGCCAAGTCGCTGGAGCTGGGCGAAGATGTCCGGGTTGCTCCTGGTCGCCTTTTCGAGGAAATCGCCCAGGGTGAGCACCTCCGCGCCGGGCGCGCCGGCCGCTCCGGTGGAGAAGAGGACGGCGAAAAATATCAGCGCCGGCAACGCCAGTCCATTCCATCGTTTTCTCATCGCACCGCCCCGGCGCGCGCGTCGGACTGCGCCCTGTCGTAAACGATTTTACCGTCCATCAGATGGATCTCACGACCGGCCCTGGCGGCAAAGTCCTTCTCGTGGGTGACGAGCAGGATGGTGGTGCGCCGCTCGCGGTTGATTTTCTCGAAGATCGAAAGCACCTTCTCGCCGTTGACCGAATCGAGGTTGCCCGTGGGCTCGTCGGCGAAGAGGATGTCCGGCTCCATGAGAAGGGCCCGCGCGACCGCCACGCGCTGCTGCTCGCCGCCGGACATCTGCGACGGATATTTTCCGGTGCAGTGCTCGAGCTCGAAGCCCGCGAGAAAATCGAGGGCGCGGGGGAGCTTCTCTTTCTCCACTCCGTATTTTCTCGCCGGCATCAGGATATTGTCGAGCGCCGTCAGCTCGGGAATGAGGTAGTGGAACTGGAAAACGAATCCCATGCGCAGGTTCCGGAAACGATGGAGCCTCTTTTTGTCGAGCGTGTGGATGTTCTCCCCGAGAAGGCGCACCTCGCCGGCGGTGGGGTTGTCCAGCCCGCTCATCACATACAGGAGCGTCGATTTGCCCGATCCGGAGCGGCCGGTAATGGCCACGAACTCGCCCTTTTTCACGCGGAAGGAGACGGAACGAAGCACCTCCGTGGGTGGATCGCCGAAGTTCTTCACGAGCCCGGTGCATTCGATCGCGATCATGCCTAGGCCGACCACCGTATGATTTCGATCGGTGAAAGCCGTCCCGCGTTTCGCGCGGGAAGGAAACTCGCGATCACGGAAGAGACGAGCACGATCGAAAACGCCTTCAGGTAGATCGCGTAGTCCCACGACATCGGCATGTGGCCCGCGCCGACGCCGATCCTGATCTGCTCGATGTAGTGGCAGGCGATACCTCCCACCAGCATCCCGAACAGGCCGCCGCCCAGCCCGAGAATCATGCCCTGCACCAGGAACAGGAAGATGGTCTCGCCCTCGCTGTAGCCGAGACTCCTGAGTATCGCGATCTCGCGCTTCTTCTGGTTGACGACCATGTTGAGGATGTTGTAGATGCCGAAGGCGATGATGAGCATGATGGTGAAGGTGGTGGCGTTGCGCACGATGCCCTGGGTCTTGAGCGTGACCCGTATGTCCTCCTTGGACTGGTCCCAGCTTTCCACCTTGTCGCTCGAGAGGCGCTGCCAGCGCGTGGCCGTTTCGGCCGAGGCGTTGACGTCCGCCAGGCGCACCACGATGCTCGAAATCTCCCCGGGAGAGCGGGTTATCTTCTGAACGGTCGAGAGCGACGAGTAGACGAAACGATAGTCGATCTCCTTGATGCCCGTGTGGTACACGCTGACGATCTTCGCCTGGAAAACGGTGCCGTCGGGATTGATGACGTTCACCGTGCCGTGCCGGCGCGCCCCGAGCCGCTTCATGAGGTCCCTGCCTATCAGTACGAGCGAGTCGCCGCGGGAGACATCGTCGAGAGAGCCCTCGACGATGTCCCGCTCCATATTGGTCACCCTGCGCTGTGTGGCCGTGTTGATCCCCACCAGCCTCACGGGGTAGGAGAACTTGCCGTTCGAGAAGATGACCTCCCGGATAAGCTGCGGCGAGTAGGCGACCACGTCCTTCTCGGCCTTCAGGCGCTCGAACCAGCCCTGCACGTTGGAGAGGTATGAATTGTACACCCTGCCCGAGGGCGGGCTGATCCATCGCACCGCCGTTCCCGGAAAAAAGATGTCTTTGAAGGTCTCCTCGTCGATGATCGAATCGCGGGGAGAAATGCGCACGTAGGCGTCGACGTTCACCAGGCGGTCGACCACGTAATCGCTGTAGCCTATCTGAAGTCCGGAGAAGACGATATACCCGGCGGCGCCGAGAATCAGGCCTATAAAGGTGAGAACGGTCTGGTGCGGCCTGTTGACGAGATGTCGTATGGCGAGATAGAGCATACCATCATCCCTCAGCGCCCGGGAACCAGCAGATCGGTCGGCCGGACGTCACCCTCGAGCAGCTCGCCCCAGGCACCGTCGACGGCGCCGATGCTCACCCTTTCCTGTCGCAGTTTCCCGTCCCTCTCGACCGTGACGCTGCCGTTATTCACCGCCGAGAGCGGAAGCAGGAGGGCACTCTCTTTCCGGGAGACCTCGATCGCCACATCCGCCGTCATGTCGGGAAGTATTTCGGCGGGCATTCCCTTTACGTCGATGCGCGCGAGGAACTGCCCCCCCGAGGGGTAGATGCTCTCGACCGCTCCGTGCAAAAGCTTTCCACGGAGGGTCTCGAAGCTGAGCTCGGCCTTAAGCCCCTTCCTCACGCGAAGGGCGGAGTTCTGGTCCAGTGAAAGCTGGACGTATTTTTTCGAGAGGTCCATCACCGTGAGGACCATCAGCCCCGGCATCACGACCTCGCCGCGTTCACAGTAGATCCTGGTTACCGTCCCGGCGAACGGCGCGCGGAAGAGCATTCCCGTGTCCACCGCGGCGAGCGGGTCGGATTTTCTGACCTCCTGCCCTTCGCGCACATGGAGCGCGGTCACCGTCGCGGCGACTCCCATTTTAAGGTGGTATACGTTTTCCGATTTAACGGTGCCCAGCGCGTAGATCGCCTCGACGATGGGGCCCTGTCGCGGCCTGACGCGGTCCTTTCTGTTAAGAAAGGCGTTCTCACCCAGAAGATAAACGGCCGCTCCGGCCGCCAGAAGGAGCGTGAGGGCGATGATGACGATTCTCACGCGCCGTGCCGTGATTTTCACGTGTGGAACCCCGTTGCGATATTTTAAACAATCATTCAATAATATTAAATAACCGTTTAAACTAAATCACGGCCATCCCCGGGTCAATCCTTTTTCGGAACCATTTCGCTAAAACATCGCCCATCCGCGCGAGATGAGCGGCGCTCCATGCGATTGAACGTCCTTTATTTCTTCTTAAACCGGGATAGTACTTTAGTACGATGCGCGCTTCGGGCTGTTCCGGTATAAAATGGCGATTTCATGAATTCGCCACCCTCACACACAAGGAGAAAGGTAATGAAATGTATACGCTCATTCCGCCTCGCTATGCCTGTAGTCGGTATATTCATTATCATCACCGCGGCGTGCTCCAGCGGGCCGAAGATAGTCACCGTGCCGATGCGCGACAATCTGAAGTTCGCCGAGCGCAACCCCAGGATTCCTCGGACGATAGGCCTCTACGTGAGTCCCGAGGCGCGCGCGTATATCATCAAATACCAGGTGGGCGGCCCCTTCGGCAAAGAGAACGAGTATCGGTATCTTAGCGTCGGCGGCGTGCTCCTGCCGAACGCGCGCTCCTCCCTCTCCCAGGCCTTCGCCGGCGTGGAGGTCATGGAATCTCCCGGGCAGGCGAAAGCCTATTACGTGGAGCTCGAGGTAGATCCGGCCTCGAGTCTGGAACTGGGGAAGTTCACGTTCTCCGAAAAGAGCGTGGACCTGCACCTGCGCTGTAAAGTAAAGCGCGGAAACGGCGCCGTGCTGTGGCAGAAGGTCATAAGCTCAAAAACCGCCAAGGCAAACCCCGCGGGCTGGGCCGCCGGACTCTGGAAGCCGTATGCCAAAAAGGCCTCAAACACAAAGCTCCAGGCGGCCGGGGAGGAGAGCCTCACTCTCTGCCTGGAGGCCCTGAATGGGGAATTGATTACACATAAAGCCACAATCTTTCGTTGATGGAATGCCTCGCGCAAAGACCTTTCTGTTTTATGCCGGCGCCGATCTTCTTGATTACGCCGGCTCTGTATTAAACGAGCGGAGCCGCGGACGTCGGTATTCGGCCGGGCGTCCGCGGGCCGACTTTGCAGCGATTCCCATCGTTCGCGAATCAGGCTCATGGTGCTCCGGTGGACCGGCGCAACACTCCATTCCGCGTGATGAACCCCGCTGAATTAGGGATACGTTTCGGAAGCGAGGCATTCTCTATTACCACGCTTCGCGGCCGAGCCACACCCTTGGAAGAAGAATCCGGGAGCGGCGTGCCGGGCCCGCGTCGAGGGGCGGCATGACAGCAATTGTAAATACCGGCCACGGATACAAAAATGTACTTTCCAATCGTGGGGTCATCGGGGAATCATGTACAACGGCTGTCATCTTTCCGGTGAGGATATGCAATGAAACAGGACATTATTCTGATTCTGGACCTCGGCAGCGAGGAGAATACGCGCATCGCGCGGGCCATACGCGACCTGGGTGTGTACAGTGAAATACACCCGCACGATACTACTGCCGCGGCCATACGCGGAATGGGCAATGTCAGGGGAATAATCCTGAACGGCGGAAGGAACAACATGGTGGACGGCGCCGCCATCGACATATTTCCCGAGGTCGCCGAAATGGGCCTGCCGGTCCTCTCG
>JAGODA010000269.1 GCA_017998475.1 Spirochaetota bacterium
GCCGCGGGCTGAGCATGCGGCCGCGCAATTGCATCACAGACAATATCTCCAGACCCGGGAATAAAAGCAAACATCTGGCGAAAAAAAATCCGTCGATTGCCTGAAATATTCACTTCCCCCGGTGGCGGTTCCCTTAACGAACCGCCCGCCGTAAATTGTTTGTTGATCGTCCTTACAGCCGCCTGTATGTTTGGCACATGGATACGGCAAAACTCGGCATACTTAACGACATCTACATACGTACACGCAACGGCGGTTTCATGACCGCCCGTGAGATCGAGATCAACACCGCTCTTGCGGGCGAGCGTCTTCGCCCGATTCTCGAAGACCTTAAAGAGGAAGGGCTTATCGTCGAACACGAGGAGGGGCTCCGTGTCGCCCCCGCCGGGATGCATTTCTGCCGCAGCCGCTGGGATTGAGATGAAACGCGTACGAACGATCATCACCTCCCTTGCCGTTATCATTATGGCCGCCTCCCTTATCGCCGTCATCGCACTTCCGACAGACCATCCCTCTTTTCGCGTGCTGCCGCTGGACTGTACCCTCTGCCGGTCCGCTCTCGAACCCTCAGGTATCGCTTTCATAAAGGGAACGCCCGTCATCGTCAGCGACAACGGGGACCCGACGCTCTACCGGCTGGATATAAAGGAAAGAGGCGCGAGCGTACTGCCGTTCGCGGGAATTAACCTCCCGCCCGGCCTGCTCCGCCTGAAACGGCATCCGCTCGACCTGGAGGGAATAGCCGCGCACGGGAGCTTTCTCTATGCAGTCGACGAGCGGGACCGCCTTGTGTACCGCGTCGACGAACGCGGAAACGCCGACCTCGTGTGGCACGACATTAAGCGGTATAACCGAGAAAAGCGCATCCGGTTTTCTCGCGAGGCGAACGCCGCCTTCGAGGGCATCGCGGCGGACCCCGGACGGAGGCGTTTCTACATCGCCAACGAGCGCGACGACGCGATCATTTACACCCTGGAGTCCTCGGCCGACGGCCTGCGCCTGCATACCACCGGCCATCTTTCGATGAGCGGGCTCACCGGCGACGGCCGCTTCGATATCTCGGATCTTTTTTTCGATAACGGCCGCCTGTACGTCCTGTATCGCCGGGCGGGCCGGATCGTAAAAATCGATCCCGACAGCAACCTCATCGTCGGAAATCTCGACACGGACTTCGCGGTTTCGGGCCACTACCATTCACCGAAGGGATTCGGATTCGCGGAGGGATTGTACATGACCCGCCGTGAGATATTCCTTCTGCTGGACGGCGGGGGCAAAGCGATGACGTCCGGACGCGGCGGGAAAAACGGCGCGCTCGTCGTACTCGACAGGCCCGCGGGATTCTGAGGGGGAGTTATCCCGCGGGAATCACGCGGTTTCTGCCGCCCGCCTTCGCGGCATAGAGGGCGCGATCGGCCGCCTCGTTGATCTCCACCGCCTGGCCGAATCGGGGAAAGTCCGCGATCCCGGCGCTGAATGAAACATGGAAATCCCCCGAATCCCCGTGATGGCGAATGCGGGCGAAACTGGAACGGATCCCGTCCAGAATATGCACGGCGTCGCGTCCGCTTGTGTCGAGCATTATGACGGCAAACTCTTCTCCGCCATAGCGCCCTATGATGTCGGTCTTCCGAAGCCTCTGCTGGAGCAGGCGCGACAACCCCTTGAGCACCCTGTCGCCGACAAGGTGACCGTGGGTGTCGTTAACGCGCTTGAAATGGTCGATATCGATCATCGCGAAGGCGAGTTCTCCGCCGCGACGGCGCGCCCGCCCCACCTCGTTGCGCAGGTGCTCCTTTATCCGGGAATGTTTTAACAGGCCCGTAAGGCTGTCGCGCTCCATAAAGGAACGGAGCACCCTGTACCGTTCCACCTTTATCTTCACCGAGGTTACAAGATGGTCGGGAGCAATATTCTTGTTTATAAAATCGTCGCCTCCCGTCTGCATCGCCCTGAGTTTTTTCCCGGCGTCCTCCTCCGCGGAGAGGAAGACTATCGGAACGCTTACAAAGGCGGTCTGCTGGCGGACCACCGAGGCGAGTTCCGCGCCCGTGCATTCGGGCATGTGTATGTCCATAAGGATGATCTCGGGAAGAAACTCCACCAGCGGTTTCATTATCTTCATCGGATTGGTGAGGAAGGAGGCCTGCATGCCGGCCTGCTGTAAAAGCAGGGCGTAATACATCGCCTGCTCGAAGTCGTCCTCCACGACGAGCACCCGGTACGGGTCCTCCACCGCGTTCAGGCTGAGGTTGTCGAGTGTATCGACAAGTTCATTTATATCGACAGGCAAGGTGAAAAACGCGTCACCGCCGGCCCGCACGGCGTCCAGCCTCGTCTCTATCGTTCCCGAATCCGACAGATATACGGTGGGCGGTATGTACCTGCACTTCTCCCCCTCCAGACAGCCCCCTCTCTTGGCAAACGACGCGTTCGCGAGTATGACCCCGGGCAGCCGGGAACGCATCGCCTCTTCCATCTCCACGGCCGTGGGATAGACGGAGGTCTCGTAATTAAAAAAGGACAGGTGTTGTGCGATGTCCGAGGCGAGAGCGGCATCCGTCTCGAGCAGGTACACGGCTTTGCGGTCATGGTCCGTCCTGTCCGTACCGGCGGGTGTGGCGCTTTCGCGCGAGGAGGGAGCGACCTGCCGCTGTTCGACCTGGATATCCACCGACGCGGCCAGTTCCCTCAGCATTCCGCTTATGTGTCCGGCGGTCTCCGGCTCGGGCACCTTCCCGTCGAGAAGGCGCACTATCTCTTTTTCAAGAGATGATGCGTGTTCATGTACGTCCGCAAGCCCGTAAGTGCCGCTGGAGCCCGACAGGCGGTGCAGGTGAAAGACCAGTTCCTTTACATCCCTGCCTTCCGGTTTCCCTTCAAGAAGCTTTTTACAGAGTATGATGATCTGTGTCACCTTTTCCGGAAGCGATGCGATATACGATTCCCTCATCGCCGCGAGTCGATCCCCCGGTGAAGCATTATGTTCGGACATTTCCTCTCCCCAGTATTTCCGCTATCGTCGCGGGAAGTGTCATCGGATCGAAGGGCTTTGGGATGACATCGAGTATATCCATCCTGCGATACCCGTCGATCTCTCCCGGCTGTATCTTCGCCGTCATAAATACGACCGGCACCCGGCGCAGGGACGTCTCCGAGCGCAGTTTCGCGAGTGTCTCGGGGCCGTCCATGCCCGGCATCATAACGTCCAGGAGTATGAGATCCGGCGTGAACTCCATCGCCGCCGCGACGGCTTCGAAACCCGATCCGATCACTCTGACCTCGAAACCCCCGACCGATTCAAGCGAGAGGCGGAGTACGGCCTGTATATCGGGATCGTCCTCAATACACAATATACGGTTCACGCCTCCGCTTTCCATCGCTCCCTCCATGTATCGTATCCCGATTTTTCCGTAGATCAGCACGCTGCTCCGATGCATACGGTACACCGATAAACCGCTGTTTCATCGGCCGCGCGGGCCCAAACGACGGTTCAGTCCATGCTCACGTCGCCTTCTTTCCACAGCGGCAGATCCACGTAAAAAACCGTCCGGACCCCGGGAAGCGATTCAAAATCCACGCTCCCTCCCATCCTGTCCACAATCGCCTTGACTATGCTCAGCCCTAGTCCGGTGCCCCCTGCCTTGCGCGAATCTGACGAATCCAGCTGCATGAACTTTTTAAAAATTTTTGTACGCTGATCGTCCGGAATTCCAGGACCGTTGTCCTCGACCGAAACGCGCACCATCGAATCGCGAGGCTCCGTGCGTACCAGTACAACACCGCCGGCGGGTGAGAACTTTACCGCGTTCGAGAGCAGGTTCGCCATGACCTGAAACAGCCTGTTTTCGTCCGCCCAGACATGCGCCTCCATCGCATCACCTGCCATCTCCATTCGGACATCATACTTCGCGGCGTACTGACGGTTGTTCTCAACCGACTGCCGGACCACTTTCCCCATATCCACCGGCGCGAAACTGAAGCTCATCCGCCCGGATTCGATCTTTTCCATGTCGAGGATGTCGTTTATAAGGGCCAGAAGCCGCTCGCTGTTCCGTCGGGCGATCTCCACCAGTTCCACGGCCCCGTCCGGTAGGGTTCCCGCCGCCCCGCCCGCCATCAGCCCCAGCGCGCCGACTATCGAGGTCATCGGTGTCCGCAGCTCGTGACTTACCACCGAAACGAACTCCCTTTTGAGACGGTCCGCCTCCCGGTGCTCGGTAACATCGTGGATATGCACCAGATAATTGCCGGGGACACCTTTTTCTTCCGCGGCCATCGGAGTTATCATCAGCTCCAGGTCCTTCCGATTGGCGTTCCTGCGCGAGAAAACGCCTTCACTGCGCTTCTGATCGGCGTTGATGGAGATCTCCACGCTGACCGAGTCGCCGTTAAAAAGCCGTTCCCGCGCATCGTGAGGCAGTGAGAGATCATCGAACAGGTTGTATCCCTTCACGTCCTCCGGGCCGCGCACTCCGAACAAGACACAGGCGGCCGGGTTCATGCTGATTATTTTCCCGCGAGCGTCATACAGCTCCTTGCCGATCGGAGAATGTTCGAACATCTTCCTGAAC
>JAGODA010000270.1 GCA_017998475.1 Spirochaetota bacterium
CCCGTATACGATTTCGACGCGGGGGCAGGCAAACAGCTTCCGCCTCTCCCGGGTCTCCCTTCGCGCGCGGGTGCCCTATGGAATAGTGTAAGGGGCCGTTCATCAATCATAGAAGATGCGCCCGATGGAGGAGTGTGGCATGAGAAAACCAACCACTCTTTTACTGCTGGTGATCGCTGCGGGGATACTGTCGCTGCCGTCCTGTTCCGGCAAAAAGAAGATATGGATATATACCAGCATTTATAAAGAAGTTATAGAGACAATGCGCGAGCCGCTGCAAAAGGCCATGCCGCCGGACGTCGAGGTGATGTGGTTCCAGAGCGGAAGCGAGAATATTGCGAGCAAGGTCAACGCGGAGCTCGCGGCCGGGGCCGCCCGCGCCGATCTCATCCTGACCAGCGACCCGTTCTGGTATCACGAGCTGAAGGACCAGGGGCGTCTGCTCCCTTATAAGAGCGACGCCGCGAAAGACATCCCCGCCATCTACGTCGATCCCGACGGCGCCTACGCCGGGGTGCGGCTGCCGGTGATGGTGATAGGATACAACTCGCGTTATTTTACGAACGACTCCGAGCTGCCGAAAAGCTGGAAGGACCTGGCCGATCCGCGCTTCAAGAGGCTCATCTCCATGCCGAACCCGCTGGAATCCGGGTCCAGTTTCACCGCCGTGGCCCTTCTGCAGAAACAGTACGGCTGGGACTATTTCGAGAAGCTCAGGGCGAACGACGTCATCGCGGCGGGCGGCAACAGCTCCGTCGTCACCCGTATGGAGACCAGGGAGAGGCCGGTGGGTATCCTCCTTCTCGAAAACGTGCTGAAGGCCTGGGACAAGGGCTCGCCGGTGCGGCCGATCTATCCCTCCGACGGGACCATCCCGGTGCTGAGTCCCATCGCGATACTTCGCGATTCACGTAATCCCGAACTCGCCAGAAAGGCCTACGACTGGTTCTTCACGGATGAGGCCCAGCGGGCCATCGTGCGGGGCTCGATGTATTCGCTCGTGGAAACGGCCCCCTCGCCCGATCACGCCCTGCCGTACGCCGAGCTCAAGAAGACCATGATGCCCTGGTCGGCGGAGATCCTCGAGCGGATGTTCGCGGAGCGCGGAGCCATCAAGTCCAAATTCTCCGAGACCGTGCTGCGCTGAGATGTTCGCCGACGGGATTTCGAACGCGGCGGTCTTCGAGGCGCTGGCGCGATCGCTATCGCTCAGCCTGGCCGTGGCGCTCATCTCCGGCGTCGCCGGATGTCTGGTGGCCTGGCTTGTCACGCGCTCCGACATCGGCGGAAGCCGCGCCCTCGCCGGGCTTTTCTCCATGCCCTACGCCATACCGGCCTATCTGCTCGGGATGGCCTGGATCGTGCTCGGCAATCCGGCCGTCGGCGCGATAAAAGAACTCTTTCCCGAAGGCGGCATCTACGGGTTCCACGGCATGGTACTGGTCGAGAGCACAGTGGCCTTCGCCTTCCCCTACCTGGAGCTCAAGGCCGGGTTCGAGCGCATGGACCCCTCGCTCGAGGAGGCCGCGCGCATGAGCGGGGCCCGGCCCTGGCGCGTGTTTCGCGACGTGAGCTTCCCCCTCCTGTGGCCGCCGCTTGTCAACGGCATGTGCCTGTCGTTTCTCTATACGCTCTCGTCGTTCGGCGTTCCCGCCATGCTCGGCATGCCGGTACGCCAGTTCGTGCTCACCACGCTCATTTATTCGCAGTTCAAGCTGGGGGGCATGGCGGGAATCGGTGCCGGGTTCAAGCTCTCCCTTCTGCTCCTTGCGATGGCCATGCTCGTGCTCGCGCTGTCCAACCGCCTCGTCGGCCTCCAGCGCCGCCGCGGCGGCGCGATCATGGGATCGCGCGTTTCGCGTCCGGGGCTCGTGCGCCTGGGGGGCGCTCGGCTTCCGGTAACCGCCGCGGCCTGGATCGCTTTCGCGGCCGCCGTGGCGCTTCCCTGGGGCGCGCTGGCGTTCTCGGCTCTCGCTCCGGTCGCCGGAAGCTACTCCCCGTCCGACTGGACCCTCCGGAACATGGAGTACGTACTCAACCTTCCCGAATTCCGCGAGGCGCTCGTCAACTCGCTCGCGCTGTCGATCTCGGTGGCGAGCCTGGTGGTCGGCGCGGGCTTCCTTCTGGCCTTCGCCGCCGTGCGCCGCGGAAGCCGCGCGGCCGCATGGCTCATCGAGGCGGTTGGCGTGCCCTTCTCGACGCCGGGGACGGTCATCGCGATCCTCCTCATCTTCGCCGCGACCTGGACCGCCGCGGCCCTTGGGCGGCTCGGCCTCTCGTTCGACTCGCCGCTGGTGTGGCTCGCGCTCGCCTACGGCCTCAAGTACTGCGCGGTGAGCGCGCGCATGCTCGCGGCCGCGTACCGCCAGGTCCATCCATCGCTGGAGGAGGCGGCCGTGGTGAGCGGCGCGACGACCTTTATCCTTCTTCGTACAATATGGCTTCCGCTGCTCTCGCGCACGGTGCTGGCCGCCTGGTTCCTCACGGCGCTTCCCATGTTTACTGAGCTCACCATGAGCGTGCTTCTGACCGGTCCGGGCGGCGCGACGATGGGCACGGTGCTGTTCCAGCTTCAGGAGTACGCCGACCAGCCGTCGGCCGCGGCGCTCGCGTGGATCCTGCTCAGCGCGGCGCTCGCGGGTGCCTTCTTCATGCGGGGCCGCAAGGCCGAGGAAATACTGGAGGGACGATAATGAGCGACCTGCGCCTCAAAGGGGTCTCCAAGCGCTTCGGCGAAAAGGAGGTGCTCGCGCCCATGGATATGGCGGTGACGGACGGGGCGTTCGTATCGCTCCTGGGTCCCAGCGGCTGCGGAAAGACCACGCTGCTGCGGCTCATCGCCGGTCTCGAAACGCCGTCGTCGGGCGAGATAGTTCTGGGCGACGCGACGCTCTACGGGACGGGCGTCAACATCCCGCCCGAAAAACGCCGATTTGGCATGGTGTTCCAGTCGTACGCGGTCTGGCCCCACATGAGCGTTTTCGAAAACGTGGAGTATCCGCTCAGGGTCCGCGGCATGGAGCGCGGTGAGAGGACGGAGAGGGTGATGAAGACGCTCGCCCTGGTGCACATGGAGGAGCTCGCGGACCGTTATCCGCACCAGCTGTCGGGAGGCCAGCAGCAGCGCGCCGCGCTCGCGCGCGGACTCGTGATGGAGCCGCCGGTGCTCCTTCTCGACGAACCGCTCTCGAACCTGGACGCCCGGCTTCGCGCGGAGATGCGACGCGAGATCCGCGACCTGCACCGCTCGCTGGGCATCACCATCCTCTATGTGACGCACGACCAGCGGGAGGCGTTTGAAATGGCGACGCGAATCGTTATACTTAATGAAGGCAGGATCGAGCAGGAAGGGGGTCCCGGGGAGATACGCGAGAATCCGGCCCCAGGATTCGTGAGCGAGTTCCTGTCGCATGTCTGAAACGGATACGGTGCTATCGATTGGATGTTGAATGCGGAATCGTCGTTGAAGTCAGAGGAAATATGGCGCTGGTGGAGGCGTCCGCGGGCCAGGCATGCGCGTCGTGCTCCTCGCGCGGGTCGTGCTCACTTGTGGCCGGAGAGCGGAAACGGCGCCTGTGGATGATGAACGGCGCGGGCGCGCGTCCGGGCGATTCGGTGGAGTTTTCAATTTCACCGCGCGCCGTTGTGGGGATGAGCCTGTTGCTCTATGCCCTTCCCGTGGTGCTGCTCGTCGCGGGAATCGCCGCGGGCGTGGCCGCGGCGCCGCGCCTGGGTATGGACGCGGACACCGCGGCCGCGATATTCGGCGCGGCGGCCTTCGGCATATCCTATGCCATAATTAAACTGAGTTCCGCGTGTATGGCCGGGAGAAAATCGTCACGGCCGGTAATGATTCGCGTTTCGGGAAAGGACACCGAAGAGTAACGAGGGCATGGCCAAAAAAGGCTGGATTTTATCCCGAAAGAATTGAACAATCGTCGGATTGCGGGCCATCACAGGAAAAGGAGCGGCGTAATGAGTGATGACATCGAAATGAAAAAGCAGAAGATGCGCGAGGAGCTCGAACAGCTCAAGTACGAATTCAAGGTCGAGCTTCCGAAAAAGATCGCCGAAGCGCGTGCCTACGGCGATTTAAAGGAAAACGCCGAATACCACGCCGCCAAGGAGCGCCAGTCGTTTCTCAGCGCGCGCATCACCCAGCTCAGCAACCAGCTCAGCCAGCTCAGCAATCTGAGCGTGTCCGACATCGCGAAGGACCGCATCGGCTTCGGTTCGACGGTCACCGTATTCGACCTCGAATCGGAAGACATCATCGAGTTCACCTTCGTCTCGCCGAACGAGGTGAAGCCCGCGGAGGGCAAGATCTCGCTCTCGTCGCCGGTCGGCATGGCGCTCCAGAACAGGGGTGTCGGGGAAGAGGTGGAGATCAATATCCCCGCCGGAAAGAAGCGCTACAGGATCGAGCGCTTCACCACGATGCACGGCGACTCCTTCGAGTCATAGCTCAACGAGCCGTGATCAACCGGCCGCGTACCGCACGACGTCGGCCCAGGTAGTATACACCAAAAGCCCCAGTATGAGCACCCAGCCGGTAATGGCC
>JAGODA010000271.1 GCA_017998475.1 Spirochaetota bacterium
GGATTTTTTTGGATTCGGCCCCTTTGAGGAACTTGTCCTCCATCTGCTTGATGATCTCCGGGATCTTCTTGCCCATCGCCTTGCGGAGCTTGTCGGCCTCGGGCAGGCTGAAGCCGCCCAACACCTGGGAGATGAGCATGACCTGTTCCTGGTAAACGATGACGCCGAGCGTCTCCATGAGGATCGGCTCGAGAAGCGGGTGCTCGTAGCGCACCTTGTCCGGGTTGCGCTTCCGGGCGATGAAGTCGTCCACCATGCCGGCGTCGAGCGGCCCCGGCCGGTAGAGCGCGTTGACCGCGATGATGTCCTCGAACTTGGTGGGCCTGAGTTTGCGGAGGATGTTCTGCATGCCCGCGCTTTCGAGCTGGAACACACCCTTGGTGTTCGCCCTCTGGAGCAGCGTGAAGGTAGCCGGATCGTCCAGGGGGATGGAATCGAGGTCGATCTTCACCCCGTGGTTTTCTTCGATATACTCAACGCAGCGCGTGATGATGCTCAGGTTCTTCAGGCCGAGAAAGTCCATCTTCACCAGGCCGGCGGCCTCAAGCGTCACCTTGTCGTACTGGGACGAGACGCTGCCGTCCTTCGTGTCCTTGTAGAGCGGCACGTACTCGGTCAGCGGATCGCGGGAGATGACGACGCCCGCCGCGTGCTTTCCGGCCGAGCGCACGAGCCCCTCGAGCGTAAGGGAAATGTCCACCAGCATGCGGCCGCGCTCCCCGGTCGAGCGGATCTTCTTGAAGTCCACCGAGGCGTCCAGCGCCTCCCTGAGCGAGTCCTCGGTGATAAGCTTGCTGATTTCGTTCGCCTCGGCGAAGGGGATGCCGAGCACCCTCGCCACGTCCTTGATGACGGCCTTGGCCTTCATCTTGTTGAAGGTGATGATCTGGCTGACGTGGTCCTCGCCGTATTTCTTCTTTACATAGTCGATGACTTCCTCGCGGCGGTCCGCGCAGAAGTCGATGTCCATGTCGGGCATCTCGTTCCGGTCCGGGTTCAGGAAGCGCTCGAAGAGCAGATTGTACTCGAGCGGGTTGAGGCTGGTGATGCCCAGGCAGTAGGACACCATGGACCCGGCGGCCGAGCCGCGCCCCGGTCCAACCGGTATTCCTCTGGCCTTGGCGTAGTTGATGAAGTCCCAGACGATCAGAAAGTACCCGGAGAATTTCATGCCGGTAATGACGCGAAGCTCGTAATCGATGCGCGCCATGACCTCGTCGGGTATGCGCTGGCCGAAATGCATCCGTGCCCCGTCGAGGACGAGCTGTCTGAGGTAGGTGTCGAGCGTGAAGCCCTCGGGGACCTGGAAATTCGGAAGGATGGGGTTGTTGAGCTCGAGCTCAAGGTCGACCATTTCAAATATTCGATAGGTGTTGTGCAGGGCGTCCGGGAAGTCCGGAAACACCCGCTCCATCTCGGCCTGCGTCTTGAGATAGAACTGGTCGGAGGAGAAACGCATGCGGTTTTCGTCATCCAGCGTCTTGCCGGTCTGGATGCAGAGCAGGACCTCGTGCGAGAAGGCGTCTTCTTTTTTGAGATAATGGCAGTCGTTTGTGGCGATGAGGTCGATGCCGAGTTTCGAGGCCATCGTAACCAGAGCGGCGTTCACGGTCCTCTGTTCGGGAATCCCGTGGTCCTGCAGCTCGAAGAAGAAATTGCCCTCGCCGAATATCTCGCTCATGCGTCCGGCGACGTTCGTGGCCTCTTTCGTCCTTCCCTGCAGGATGAGCGTGGGTATCTCCCCCGCCAGGCATGCGCTCGAGGCGATAAGGCCTCCGCTGTGCTTTTCGAGGGTTTCGAGGTCGATCCTCGGTTTATAATAGAAGCCCTCCAGGAACCCGACCGACGAGAGCTTCATGAGGTTGCGATAGCCGGTATGGTCCCTGGCCAGAAGGAGCAAATGGTATCCGGCGTCCTTCACCCCGGCGCGGGCCTCCTTCTCGAAGCGCGAACCCGGCGCCATGTAGAATTCCTGCCCTATTATCGGCTTTATGCCCTTCTTGCGGGCCTTCTGGTAGAACTCGATGGCGCCGAACATATTGCCATGGTCGGTGAGCGCGATTCCGGGCATCCCGAGCGCGACGGCGCTGTCGATCATGCTGTCGATCGTGAGCGCTCCGTCCAGGATCGAGTAGTCCGAGTGATTGTGCAGATGTATGAATTTCATGACGGGAACCCGGATATGGTGGGGCGCAGGGGACATAATTTCAAGCACATTAATCAAAAAAATACCGGCATATTTTTATTGACTGATTTATCGGCCGCTTCGATACTCCACTTCGGCGGTGCGCGACGATGTGCGGGCCGCCCTCCCGGCGCGCCCGGGCGACAAATTATACGAGGTGCGGCTTTAAGTCATGATCGACACCAGACTCCTTGACATACTCGCCTGTCCGGTCTGCAAGGGCGATATCGAATACGACGCAAAGAACGAAAAAATCATCTGCACCGAGTGCGCCCGGCGGTATCCCGTCAAAGACGGCATCCCGGTCATGCTGGCCGACGAGGCCGAGCAGGGCTCTTAATTGCGTTGACAAATTCGCGGAACGGAGTACACCCCCTTTTCCGCGGCACGGGCGCGCCGTCGCCCCCAGAAACCGATTTGTGAAGGTACGCCATGTTCGATTCCAGGTCGCCCGTCGTCAAGATCGCCGGATATGCCATCGTCGGCTTCTTCGTGATCATCATCATCATCTCATTCGGGATGCCCGATTTCATGTCGCGGCTCGGCATGGACAAGAGCATCGTGGCGGTCGTGAACGGCGAGAAAATCCATCACCTCGACTTCCTGCGCTACCGTAACAGCGTATCGCAGCGCGTCCCCGACGCCACCAGCAAGGAAATGCAGCACTATATCCTCGACAGTATGATCCGCTACCGCCTGCAGCTCCAGAAGGCGAGCGCCATCGGCATCAGGGTCTCCGACGAAAGGGTCAAACGCGTTATCCGCGAGATGCCCATGTTCAGGGACGAATCGGGCAGGTTCAACCGCCAGCACCTCAACCTTTTCCTCGACCATCACCACCTGAGTCTCAACGACTACTACGTGATGGTGCGGGAGGACCTGGTCAACGAGGAGCTCGTGCGCCTCATCCAGAGCGGTTCGGGGGCCACGCGCGACGAGGTCCTCGGCCGGGCGGCCGTGGACAATTCCAGGCTCCAGATTAAATACTGCTACGCGGCCAATTCCGAGCTCCGAAAGCGCTGGGCCGGCGACATCCGGGTGACCGACGCCGAGGTCGACGCGGAGCTCGCGGCGAACCGCTCCGAGGTGAAGGACCCGAAAACGGACCGGCAGCGGGTGAGGAGCAAGCTTGAGGACCGCAAGTTCGAGGCGAAGAAAAAGGAAATGACCGACGGGATCGACCGGCTCTCTCTTGACGGGGGCTCGTTCGACCAGGCCGTCGCGCGCCTGGGGGGAGCCGTGCGCGCGTCCGCGGTATTCAAAGTGGGCGAGCCGGTGCGTGAGGCGGGCGATAAAGGCGCCGTCCTCTATTCTCTCAGCGATTCGCCGCTTTTCGTGGGCGATTGTCTCTCGCTTCGAAGCGGCGCCTCCTCGCGGGTGATCTCTTCGTTCGACGGCCTGTACGTATTTACCCCCCTGGTGAAGGACGTGCCGATGAGGGAGCCCGCGGCGGCGCAGTACGAGGCCATGAAAACGCGGCTGCGGAACGAAAAGACCAACGCTGTATACATCAACATGATGACGACGTTTCTCGAGAAATCGAAGGTGTCAAAAAATTTAAATTTTGATTGATATTGCGCGGTTTTCATAGTAAAAATGCCGTCGAGGGGCCGCGCGAGTGAGCGCGGAAGCGGCACGGGAACACCGGGACACGCAGAGGAAAAGAGGGCAGGTATGAACATAAACGCTGAGTACGTCAATCCGTTTCTCGAGGCCGCGGGCGCGGTATTCAAGTCCGTCGTCGGAGTCGATTTAAAACGGGGGAAGCTCTCCATAAAGGAATCCCCCGAACCCTCCCATGAGGTGGCGATCCTCATCGGAATCACCGGCTCGATCAGCGGCGAAGTCGTATACAGCATGGGCTACAACATGGTCTACAAGATCGCGGAGATCCTCGCGCCCGGCCTCACCGAAGCCCAGATGAAAACCGAGTACAAGGATATCATTGGCGAGCTCGCCAACATGATAACGGGGAACGCGATGAACATCTTCGCGTACGCCGGCAAGCGTATCGAGATCACCACGCCGACCGTCATCGACGGAAAAAACTTCACGATAACCCACGTGAAGCAGACGACGCTGGCCATAAGCCTTTACAGCCCCTTCGGTCAGCTCGAGATGAACGTGGCCCTTAAATAGGTCGCGTTCAGTTGCCCATTTTAAAATACGTCGATTCGATGTATCGAAGGTCGCGCTCCACCCGCGCCTTCAGGGGGGAATTTCGGAAGTGAGGCGATCCCTCGTCCGCGGCCCTTTTTAAAAAGGCGCGATAGACCCGGCGGGCCGTTTCCATGTCCCTGAGGGTGGAGTCCTTCTCGAACACCTTCGCCATGAGGTAATACGCGTCGTCGACCGTTTCGCGGTCGGGA
>JAGODA010000008.1 GCA_017998475.1 Spirochaetota bacterium
CTACACCGCCCAGTATTTTCATTCTGTCATGCATTGGACTCCTCCTTCACCGCGAGCTCCTCTCTACGGAGGTTGGTCGTGCGCTCCTTCTCGCCGTTCATCACAAGGGCGTTTCCGAGAAGTTCGTGTACACCGCACACCTCCACGCCGCCGATCCAGTAATCCATAAGGGCCGGAAGGGTTGCCTTGTCTATTGCGCATATGCAGGCGAGCATGTTCACGCCGTGCCTGTCGTGTACGTGCCTGACCGCGTTGGCGCGAGGAAGCCCGCCTCTCATGCGCATCTCGAGATTTTCATCGGTACCGAGGCCGGCGCCGCTTCCGCAGCAGAAGGTGTGTTCGCGGATGGTGTTTTCGGGCATCTCGAAGAAATTGTCGCATGATGATTTAATGACGATCCTGGGCTCCTCGAGCATTCCCATGGCCCGGGCCGGATTGCACGAGTCGTGGAAGGTGACGCGATAGGCGTCATTCCGGGAAGGATCAAGATTCAATTTTTCATTATGGATGAGGTCCGACGTGAACTCGCAGATGTGGACCATTTTTGTCGAGCGGGCGTGGTCGAAACGGGTCCCGGTGATGGACGAAACGGGGTCTCCCTTGGTCTCGGCGGGTCCGTTCATGGTGTCCATGTACTGGTGCATCACGCGCCACATATGGCCGCATTCTCCGCCAATTATATACTTAACACCGAGACGTTTGGCCTCGGCGTAGATCTTGGCGTTGAGGCGCTTAACCATCTCGTGCGAGAAGAACAGGCCGAAGTTTCCTCCCTCGGATGCGTACGAGCTGAAGGTGTAATCGAGCCCGATCTCGTGAAAGAGCATGAGATAGCCGTAGAAAGTGAAGATGTGCGGGTCGGCGAAGATGTCCGCCGAGGGGATGATGAACAGTACCTCGGCGCCTTTACGGTTGATCGTCGGGTTGACGCGTATGCCGGTGATGCTCTCTATCTCGTCGACCGCGAAATCGATATTGTCCTTGAACGTGTGCGGCTGGATACCAAGGTGATTGCCCGTGCGGAAGCAGTTGGACGCCGGTTCGATGATCCAGTTGATGTTGAGGCCGACCATGTTGAGAAGCTCGCGACCCATCATGGTGATTTCAGCGGTATCGATACCGTACGGGCAGTATACCGAGCACCTGCGGCACTCGGTACACTGGTAGAAATAATAGAACCACTCGCGGAGCACCGCCTCGTCGAGATCGCGCGCGCCGACAAGCCGGCCCAGCAGTTTCCCGGCCGCGGTGAAACGCTTGCGGTAAACGGAGCGTATCAGTTCGGCGCGCAGCACCGGCATGTTCTTGGGGTCGCCGGAACCGATGAAGTAATGGCATTTGTCCGCGCACGCGCCGCACCTCACACAGATGTCCATGAAGAGTTTGAAGGACCGGAATCTCGAAAGTCGTTCCTCGAAACCCCTGATTATGGTTTCTTCCCAGTTTTCGGGCAGCTTCCAGTCGTCGTCATAGGGCTGCCATTCCCTGGGGTTCGGCTGATCGAGATACTCGACGTGTTTGGGCACGCCGGAGAAGCAGTAGGTCCCCTTGCGGAATTCCGGTTTCGTGTCCATCCACCCGCGGCCGGAGGGACGCAGGTCGAATCGCATCAATTCATCGTGGCGTAACTTGAGTGCCATGTTATTCCCTCTCCAGTTGGTATCCGGCTGATTTCAGTCTGTCTTTGAATTCATCCTCCCATTCCTCGTAGGTGTGGACCTTTACCGGCGCGTTCCACGGGTTGATGTGGCGCTTCACGCGGTTCGTATTGGCCAGATTGCGGGTCGGCGAGAGAAATACGCCGGCCATGTGGCTGAGCTTCGAAAAGGGGAAGATCGCGAAAAACACGCAGACGAGAAAGAGGTGGATGTAGAACGCGGCCCCGAGCCCCTCCGGTATGGCGGGGGAGAAAACGAGCAGGCTCATGATGAGCTTCTTCGCCGCGACAACGTCGGTCTTGACGAAATACCGCATCAGTATGCCCGACAGGGCGATACCGAAAAGCATGAACAGCGGGAAATAGTCGTTTAGAAGGGAGATGTACCGCATTTGCGGCACCACTATCCTTCTGACCAGCAAATAGGAAAGCGCGAGCAGGATCAGCGCGTTGGTGATGTACAGCGCGGGAACGCCGATTTCGAAGAGTCCGTCCAGTGAGTGCGCCACAGTCACGAGGAAGGGCACGGGCTCGGTGAAGAAACGCAGGTGGCGTATGAATATGACGAGAAAGGACCAGTGGAACATCATCGCGAAGACCCACAGCCATTTACTCGAACCATAGGCCAGTTTCGGCCCGGGATGTATTTCGGCTCTGGTGTTTCTGAAAAGCGATCGGAAGAAAAGCACTTCGAGAGCCATGCGGCCGAGGAGGCTCGGTAGTCCCGACGGGCTTTCCAGGCGCTCCGATTTGATCCAGGGCAGGGATTTCGCCTGACCGGTCGTGGTTGTAATGCGGAAGGGCACGGCCGATCCCGCCCAGCCCGCAACACGGTACACTATGCCCGCGAGGAAAAATATGGAAGCCGCATAGGGCACCCAGATTCCGAAAACAGCCGGGAGCTTGCCGGCACCCGCGTACGCCACGAGAGTCAGCGCACAGACGAGAATGAAAGATAGTAGTAAACCCATTTGACCGCTCCGTTTTTCAGGTATCGCCCGCCGTCTCCGACAGGCCGAGTCGTTCGAGCACCTTTCGATTCCGACGCTTGAATTCGTTCACGGAAACTTCATATAACTTTTCGCGGCACGAGGCGTACCGGTCGAAGGCATCGAGGGCCATGTCGTCGATGCGTGAAAAAAAGGACAGCTTTTCGGCGGTCTGACCTTTATCGGGGCCATCCCATCCCGGTGTCTCGATGATCGCGTTTTTAAGCATGAAAACAAATGAAACGGCGCGTGACGCGCTGAATTCCTGTACGGCGCGAACCCTGACAAAACGATCGAGGGATTCGGAGTAAACGGAGTTGTCAGCGCCATCGATCAGCGCATCGACCATATTCGCAGTAACGTCGTTTATGGTCGCGCCGACCGGATTTGCGAACCGATCGCGCTCCGTGCCGAGGAAGGAGGCGCCCTGGCTCGGGTATGAGGAGAGCACCGAGCGTCTCCATCGACCGAGGATGTCTTCCCTGTTCGTCCGTATAAACTCTGGTATATTCATGGTGTTCCGGATTATCGCCGAAAATCGGCGCAGTCGTCTCCCTCCGGGGCCGGAGAATGCGCGTGCCGCCGGAGGAGTAGTGTACATGTACAATAACTGTCAGTCAATACCCAAAAGAATTACGCGCAGGCTCCAGCCAGTCCGGCGCCCGCCACATACGCTCCCGTAAAACCGGCCGCGTGTAAAATCGACCATGCTTGATACGAGCGTGATCCTCGGCCGCACATTATTACATAGACCGCGTTTTTATCGAGCTCTCCTATCCTTGCGCGCAGATCGTTTAGGGGTATGTGCACGTAATTCCCCTCCTGGTACATGCCGGGTTTGTTCTCTTCGAAATGTTCGCTCTCGCGTATGTCAAGCCAGATAAACTTTCCTCCAACGAGCCGTTCATATCGTGATGAAGCGACACACGGAGGCAGCATCTTGAGGCCGCGTCCCCGGGCATGGGCGAGCGAAGCCAGATGGTGAAGGGGATCCAGGGCCTCGGAGTAGGGCGGCGCGTAGCCGTGTTCAAATGCGAGCAGATCGTCTATACGCGCACTACGCTGCAGCATGGAAGAAAAAACATCGATCCTCCTGCAGATATCGCCGGAACCCGCGGCCTGAAGGCCGAGCAGCCGGCCGTCGTCGGGACCGTATATCATCTTGAGAACGATTTCCCTGGATTCAGGATAATAATCAGGCTTGTCGGAGAAACCGCCCCACACGCATTCGCACGCTATCCCGGCGGCGGTTGCCTGTGCCTCGCTCAGCCCGACGCAACCCATATTGATAGTGCAGACCTTCACAAGAGCGGCCCCGACCGCGCCTGTGAATCGAGCGGGATTACCCGCTATGTTCTCGGCGATTACCCTTCCATGCCGGTTGGCGAGAGAACCCAGCGGGAAATAGGCGCGGCCTCCAGTTATGGGATTTGCGATTTCCACGCAATCTCCGCCGGCGTAAATGTTTCTATCCGTGGTTCTGAGGTGCTCGTCGACGAGTATTCCGCCTCGTTCACCTGTTTCAAGACCGCAATCGCGCGCGAGTCCGCTCTCGGGGCTCACTCCGAGGCACAAAATCACATAATCGGCGCCGATGGAGGTATCGGAAAGTTCAACAAGGGGCCTGCCGTCGACGAGAGAAATTTGTTTAACCTCACTGCCGATACGTACGTCGATTCCTCCCCTTTCGAGCTCACTTCGGGCATGGGCCGCGATTTCCCAGTCGAAGCCGCCGGGCAGCAACTGGGGCTCACGTTCAATGAGAGTCGTATCAAAGCCCCACACGGTGGCCGCTTCGGCGAGTTCACATCCTATGTACCCGCCTCCGACGATGACGAGACTGCCGATCCCTCCGCGCTCGGCGAGTTTTCTGAAAGAGAGTGCGTCGTCGGGACGGGTGAAGAAACGTATCAGAGGACTTTCCGCTACAGGAAAGGGGGGAGTCTTTGGCCGAGCGCCGGTCGCGATGACAAGAGTGCCATATCCGTGCGTGTGAATTTCACCGGTGGCAGTATCTTTTACTCTCACCGTTTTTGCGGACCTGTCAATTGAAATCACCTCCGCGCCGGTTACCACGTCGAAACCCTTGGTATCTCTGAAAAAAGCGGGTGTACGCTCGACGCCGTAGGATGTCCGGGTGAGTTCCCCGAATGTCGGTATATCACCCGAAGCGAAATACGGCAAGCCGCAGGAACCATACGAGATATACGACTCCCTCTGGAAAAGTACAATCCGAAGCTTCGCTGCACGTCGGGCGAGAGCGGCGCCCGTTTTGGGTCCAGCGGCGACACCACCGATAATAACGACATCCGACGAAGAACGTTCAATCATTGTAACCTCAAGCGACGGTAAGATGTTTCAACCGGTAACGACGATCAATGGTGACGGCATAACCCCGACGAAAGATGAGTCTGCTTATAGTTTCCTAAATGAATGCAATTCATATTATGAACAATGTTCACGATCATCCATAATGTCAATCCAAATTTCTGTCTCAACAAACGTACTGACGGCACATTATTTACTGTTTCGACGACTGGCACCGCCTCTCCATAAGGGTCGCGAATGCGATCGACGATCGGAACGCAATCCACGTCCACACACAGCGTAAATCAGGCGATAGCCGAGGTAATGAGGCAATTACGCACTGTCTTCCCGGCGGTGCCGGCCGGTGCGTATGTGATTTATTTATACTCCGTCACGGGCGAGAGAATCAAGAAAAATTTATCTGAATGAGGATTCAAATTATATGCTTGAACAGTAACCGGCGCTTCCAGGCAGTGTGACCGCGGTTACTATAAAAACGTCTCTTTATCGAAAAACGCTTGTGCGGTCATGCCCGCCGATGCACAGATTGGTGATGATAAAAAGCATACTCACAGCTTCGATGCTCGTTTTTGTCTCGGCCGTTCTGTATTCGCTATCTCAGTCGGTCGAGAGCGTCTGGTTTTTATCCATAATAGCGCTCATACCGCTCATGTATGCGGTAACACGGGAGAAATCGTGTAAACGACTTCTTGGTTTCGGAATTCTATGGGGGGTATCAATCACAACGGGTACCGCGTACTGGATTATTCACGCTCTCTTATTCCATTACGAAAAATCACCGCTCTTCGCGTTTTCATTTTTTCTTTTCCTCGTCGCCCTGCCGGTCGGAATCCTGTATGGTCTTTTTTTTCCGCTTTTCACGCTTTTCGAACATCGCACCGGCATATTCCTCTGTTGTATCTTTCCATCACTCTGGGTGATTTCGGAGTATATCCGCGAACTTGTTCCGGTATTTATACCCTGGGGGCTCGCCGGGTACGCGGCGGCCGGCGATATCCGCGTCGCACAGGCGGCTTCCCTTATAGGAGTGTACGGTCTTTCTTTTATTACGGCGCTTTTTAACGGTCTGTTCTTCAAAGCATTCAGCGAAATGTCGTCGCGTATCATATCCATGCGATGGAAAACCGCCGGATTCCGTTTCATATTCACCGGAGGCCCTATTTATTCACTTTCCGCCGTATTGATTTTAATCGCTCTCCTCATCGTATACGGCGACTTTGCTCTTAAAGAATGGAAGCCGACATGTAGTATTATCTCCAATGCCGAAAAGGAAGTTCGTGTGACAATAGTCCAGGGCAGCTACGATGTTAAGGAACGATGGAACGATCGCGGTTTCGAGCCTCGTCTTCTGGCGTATCTGTCTCTGACGGAGAAGGCGGTACAAGGATCTCGAAGCGAGAATATCGTCGTCTGGCCTGAGACGATACTTAACAGCCCCGTGGCCTTTTCGGCGCGCTCGATGGGCCTTATATCGTCCTCGATTCCTGATGGCTGTGTGCTTTTATCCGGCGGAGTCAGGGAGGATTCTTTTTCCAACAGCTATAATTCGATTCTGCAGATACAGGACGGAAGGATCGCGGGATGGTATGATAAGCGCGTTCTGCTGCCGTTCGCGGAGTACACGCCCTTTGGCGCGATGATTCTTGGTAAGTTTTACGATTCACCGGACAGGTTCCACAAGGGTTTCAAAACATCAATACTCGAGATTGACGGAATACCCGTCGGCGCAAGCATCTGCTTCGAATCGGTATATCCCTCATACATCGCCGGTTCGGTACAGAGAGGCGCGCGAATCCTTGTAAATGTTTCAAACGATTCCTGGTTCGGTCGTACGTCTCAGCCGCGACAGCACCACCGGATCGCGCGGATGCGCGCGATAGAGGCCAGAAGGTACCTGGTGCGCTCATCCAACAGCGGTATATCGTCCGTGATCGCCCCCACGGGAGAGGTGATTGCCGAAACCGGGCTTGGGGAGATCGGCGCGATCTCGGCTTCAATTCGTCCCGTGAACGTCATAAGTCCCTATCATCGGCATGGTGATCTCATTGTGCTCATTTCACTCGCCGTGACGATAATCTCACTGGTGGCGCGGGCGTTGCCTGCGCGGCACAATGCAGCATGAAATCCCCTCCGGAACGCGCGATGATCATTCCGACAGGGAGTGCCCGCAGTCTAACGGTCAGTGATGAATCCTAGGAACGGGAGCCTCGATACGTCAGCGAACGGCGCCGGCGGCAATGGCCTCCCTGCGCCTGAACGATTCGACATCGTCTCCGAAAATCTCCTTCTGAAGAGATTCGATCATTCGCGTTTTCTCCTGCTCGTTCAGTCCCGGCGTGCTCTGTATCTCATGCTCGCGGGCCCGGTAGTTCCGCTCCCTGGCAATATCCGCGGCGATCTCTGAATCAACGCTCTCGAGACGGCGGACGATTTCCTCCGGGAAGAACTCCGTCCTGAACGAACGGATCTTCGCGGCTCGTTCATCCTCACTGAGTTCGTCAAGGTCCTTTGTGTACAGCTGAAGCTTTTCGTTATACCGGTCGAGGGGGTTGCGCCCGTCATCGAAAGGGGATCCGGATTCGCCCCAGATGTCGCGCCCGAGCTCCGCCAGTCTTTTCTCCTTTTCCGCCCCGTAGGAGTTATCGTTGAGCACGATCGCCTTCCTGAGTTTATACTCCTGCGTGCGGACCTCGAAACCGAACAGCCTGTCCGCGGTTTCCGCGCCGAAAAATTCACGCCGATACCCCTGTAAATCGTTAAGGTACCTCAGGGCGTCGCGACCGGACGCCGGAGGGAGAAACCTTTTGGGATCGGACAGGAGTGACCGCTCGTAGGCCGCGTATTTTTTGTAAAGAACGAACATCTCATCGGCCTTCCGGGCATTCATCGTTCGATGCAGATAGTCGCGGATCGCCTCGAGATGCTCCTCGTATCCCATTTCCTTGAAACGGGACTGCAATGCCTTGAATAAACGAAGGGTCTGATTGTTTACGACACTGTCGGCGAAATAGCGTTCAATCCCCCGGCTATCGAGATCGAGCGTTTTGAAGTAAAGGCGATATTCTTCGGCGGAAATGTCGTTGCCGCCGCGAATTACGTAGGTGTCGGGTTCTTCTCTTTTGTGCAGCGTGATGAAAAGTATGATCGCGAAAATAACAACGGCGCCCAGCGCGATAATCCTGTTATTCCTCATTGTCACTCCACTGTTTCTTCGAAAGATGCGCATTTGGGCGGAATATACATCTGGGAAACGCAAACCTCACCGCCCGGTATGGTATTCGCATGGCAAACAAAGAGGGCACCCTGGGGTGCCCTTTAATACGCTATGGGAAATAGAATCAATATCCTTTGTTTTTCAAATCGCTCACTATGTCCACATAGAACTGCGGAGCGTCGAAGCCCGGGGTCACTCCGAAGAAATGGTTTATGGCGTTGATGTGCGAAACCCCGCCTGCCCACCACGCGCCTTCCTCTGTTCCGCGGAAGGTTCCCCATTTGGCGGAATTGACGGATACGAGGCCGTCATTGGCGCCTTCGTAAAACAGCAGAAGGAGCCATGTGGGCTGAAGAATCAGATCGGGGGTGACGGTCTTTATCTTAGTGGCCCAGCTCTGATAATATACGCCCGATACATTGGGAGTATTGGGATTGAACACGTTGTTCATGTACGGCCGCGAAACGTCATAGGCGTTGGCCAGGCTGTTGGGGCTGGAGTCGCCGAGAAGGAAGGCGTAGACAACGTCGAGCGTCGCGCCTACAAGCCACTCGCCGGAATCGGGCAGAACATTGATGAGGACGTCGGCCACGGCGCTCCCGCGATGAGGGCCGCACATGCTCGTATGAGACGCGACCTTTGAGGCCAGACCGAGATTTGAAATCGCGTACCTGGTATAGATGGTACCGTGAGAGTGACCGATTATGTTCGCTTTTGACTTGCCCGTAACGGCGAGTACCTGAAGAAACTGCTGCTTGAACTGAAGGGCCTTGTTGGCCGTACTGTCCATGCAGTTGACCGCGGTTACGTATACATTGGCCCCTTCGTCCTCGAGGGCGCCTTCGATGCCCCACCAGTAATCGATCACGCCGAGCATGTCGTCGGTGGCGCCCATGCCATGGGCAAGGACGATCGGGTAGTTTGTGGCGCACGGGTAGGTGTTACCTCCCGCAAAGAGAGCAGCCGGAAACAGAAAGAGAGTCAGGAAAATTGCCGCGCATACCGACCTCTTGATCACAATGGCCTCCATAGTTGTTAAATATGTTCATCCCACCGGTCCGCTCTCGTCACCTACTTGCCACCATAAGGATAAGGCGGCATTAAGGAAAACAGCGGACATACGTTTATGTATACTATCGCGGAAGTGTATATAAATATATGCATCCTGTCAAGAATATTTACCGTCCGGATGGTTTTTTTTAATATTTTTGTTATTCGAAATACATTTTTCCACTACTATTAAATAATATTGGATACATACGAAAAAACTCCACCCTCATCAGTTCATTCGAAATCCTTCCTTTTCATCAGATATCACCTGTGCGGAGCGATGAGCTGCTTGGAATGTTTTTTTAAGCTTGACGACTTGACTAAACCGACATAATGGTGGTGATACATATAGTATTATTATAATATATAAATACATAAGGAGCCCGTCATGGCCAAAAAAGAGGCAGGACGCACAGCGGCTGCAAACAAGAAAAAACCACGGCTTTCATACGCGGATAAACCGTGGCTGAAGCATTATACGATGAATTGTCCTCCTAAGATAGCCTATAAAAAAATACCACTCCCGGAGTTCCTGGAAGCCTCTGCAAGGGAGTACCCCGATCACATCGCTCTTATTTTCCAGGGATACACCGTCACGTATCGGGAATTAAAGGAAATGGTCGATCGTTTCGCGGCATGTCTTTCGGATTTCGGTATTAAAAAGGGCGATGCCGTTGCCATACTGTTACCCAACTGTATCCCCTGTGTCGTCGCGTACTACGCGACGCTCACAATCGGCGGAATCGCGGTGATGAACAATCCCCTGTACAGCGACCGGGAACTCGAATATCAATACCGCGATTCGGGCGCTAAAGTACTGGTAGCGCTCGATCTGCTTGCAAACAGGATGATAAATATACGCCCCAATACGAAAATAAAGCAGATCGTCCATACCTCGATGGGAGATTATCTGCCCTTTCCCAAAAATTATCTCTTTCCACTCGTCGCGAAGAAAAAAGGCCTGCATGCCGACGTCCAGGCCGCGCCCGAAGTATATCGCTGGAAGGAATGTATCGCGAAATACGCGCCGGCTCCTCCGAAGGTCGAGGTGAAGTTCGAGGACACGGCTGTCTATCAGTATACGGGAGGAACCACCGGCGTCGCCAAGGGCGCCATCCTCACCCATAAAAATTTAAGCTGTATGGTGCAGATGTATCAGGCGTGGTTCAAGGCCGACAGGGCCGGCGAGATCGCGCTTTCGGCGCCGCCGATTTTCCATGTTCTCGGCATGTCCGCGGCGATGAACCTTCCCATTTCGATGGCATGGACCGCGGTCCTGGTGCCGAAACCCCAGCCGAAGGAATTGCTGGAGGCCATTCGCGCCTATCGGCCGACGATGTCGCCGCTGGTGCCGACGATGTATGTGGGCATGCTCCAGCACCCCGATCTGAAGAAAACGGACCTTCGCTGTTTCAAGCTCATGACATCGGGCGGGTCCTCGCTTCCCGTTGAGGTGCTCAATAGATTCAAAGAGCTCACCGGCGTCGAGATAAACGAGGGATTCGGGATGACGGAAACATCACCTCAGACTCATCTTAATCCCTACCTCGGTCTTTCGAAGGTCGGGTCCATCGGTGTGCCGTATCCCGATACCGAGGTCAGAATAGTCGATATCGAAACCGGCAGGAAAGAAATGCCCGTCGGCCAGGCGGGGGAGATGATATTCCGCGGGCCGCAGATTACCAGGGGATATCTCAACAAACCGGAAGAAACGAAGAAATCGCTAAAAGACGGCTGGCTCTATTCGGGTGATATCGCCTACATGGACGAGGACGGGTATTTTTTCGTCGTCGACCGAAAGAAGGACCTTATCATCTCGAGCGGCTATAACGTCTATCCGAGGGAGATTGACGAGATTTTCTATGAGCATCCGAAAGTAATGAAGGCCTGCGCGATAGGAGTTCCCGACATGAAGCGCGGTGAAAATATAAAGGTTTTCGTTGTTCTCAAGGATGGAGAAAGCGCAACGAAAGAGGAGCTGATGGACTTCTGCAGGGGAAGACTGGCCACGTACAAGCTTCCATCCGAAATCGAATTTCGCGTGCAGCTTCCCGAGTCGACCGTGGGTAAAATACTTCGCAAGGAGCTTCGCGCGGAGGAGCTCGGCAAGCGCAAATCCTGATGTACATTATCGGCTGTCCGGACAGGAGTCCGACATCGGGCTCCTATCCGGATTGGCCGTCATCGTATATCCCGGCTGAACTTTCATTCTTGATACAAACACACCCTCTGCAGTCAGTTAGAATAAAGAACGACTTAAAAATCACTTTTTGGAAAGAACTCTTCCGCACACTGGACATTGTAAATGTTTGGCCGTTATAGTGAATAGTCTGATTGATAGTAATCACAATAATTTGTATTCATCCTTTATGAGTGGTTGAATGCGCCCATTATTCGCATGAAGAGTGCGCCGATGGCCGGGGTGGATCATTCTATATCTGAAAATAAATTTACAATCTGTGCTCAAATCATTATACTACATATAACTAACGGTTTTATAAAAATATACTGTTCGTGGTCTGACGCATGGATCAGAACAGGGCGGCCGGGCTCCTCCCTGATTTTAAGGTACAATAAAATCTTTATATTAATTAAAAATTTTAATCTGTTTCGGGTATTGACAATTCATCATTGACATTCTATACTTTTTCACGCTCGAGCTCGACACCCTGCCGAAATAGTCAGCGACGTCTTTCCCCGGCTCTCAGCAGGGGAGGCGAGTGTGTTCGGTGCCGTGAGGGACAGGCATATGCAGAAGTTGGAAGAAAAAGCTAAAATGATTATGGACCACGAGGAGTGGTTCGCGGACTCGCTCGCCATCAAGATTGTTGAGAGGCCCACCCTCAGCGTGTGGATGATCCTCATCCCAATCGTCTTCCTCTATTACTTCTATCGATTTAAAAAATTCGCCGAAGGACGGAAGGAATTCGTTAAAAACTATATGATCAGCCGCAAACAGGCGCTGTCAAAGGCCATGGAGCGCGTAAACGGCGATAAAAAGGCCGGTGTTGCGGAAATACCGGACACCATTGGATTGAACGGCGACACAAAAAAGTATTATTCAGAACTCCTTGTCGCTCTCTTCGATCACTATGTACGATTGCTGCAATCATCGGGCGAAAGCTATCAGGAACTCGTAAAGTCGGCCTACGGATCGTCGAGCGAGTTTACGGTTTTTCTCAACAATCTCACCAGAATAGAAGACAGGCTGAACGGAAGCTTTCGGTCTCAGGATGCCGACAGGGAAACCTTCACCGCTGTAATCGGGTCGATCAGGGAATACTCGGAAAAAATCCGGCGCGCTACCATCGAGAAAATATTCGCCGCCGCGTCATAATATGTCAGAGTGATTATGCACGGTCTTATTCGCACCGGTTTCACAGCGACGTTCCTTAATCAACAATTGATGTACATCAATTGATACAACAAAAGGAGGTTCTATGCCTGATTTAAAGCAATCACGCTGGACTGAACTCTGGCGCAAGGAGGACTACTGGGCGATATGGCTCGGTTTCATCCTTATCGCTGTTGCGCTGTATCTCTTCCTGCCCAAAACGTCGGATGAGATGATGGAAAAAATCACGCACAGCAACGAGATTCTCAAGGTCGAATCTGAAAAGGCCCCGTTTAAAACCATCGCCTATCGGAAGGCAGTCGCCGCCAAGGAAAAGTTCAAGGCGTCCGATTCTGAAATCGGCAAAAAGATCGCCAGTTTCACGAAGAAACCCGGCTCCTGGACCACCAATCCACTCGAGTCCTTCGTCCTTTCCAAGGAAGCCGCGGATGCCAGAAGCGAGGCGGCAAAGCCCAAGTACGAAGCCGCTAAAGCAGCCGAAGAAGAGGCACTGGCAAAGGCACTTGCCGCCGAGGAAGCGGCCGCTGCCGCCGGGTTCAAGGATACCGCTCTGAATGAAACGGCGAGGGAAACCGGAAGGACCTGGGCGAAGCTTCACAAAGATACTTCCGCCGCCAAAAAGAAAACAGAGCTTAAACCTTACAACCTTCTGCCGAACTTGCTTGGTCTCATGGTATTTATGGGGCTGTTCTTCGGTATCGGCATCCCGTTCATGAAAGAAACCAAGTGGAGCACGTTCGTCGTCGGTTTCATCCCCGTGTTCATAATATCAGTGCTTTCCTTCATGATCGCGAACCAGGCGACGATGAAACACTACGGGATCGATTACGCCGCCTGGGCCATTCTTATCGGCATGCTGATCAGCAACACCGTCGGTACGCCGAAATTCATCCTGGCGGCCGCTAAGACCGAGTACTTCATAAAGACCGGTCTGGTGCTTCTGGGAACGGCCATACTCTTCGGTAAGATCCTTGCCATCGGTACGGCCGGTATTTTTGTGGCCTGGGTCGTCACACCTATCGTGCTGGTCACCACTTACTGGTTCGGACAGAATGTCATAAAGATGCCGTCCAAAACACTCAATATTACCATTTCCTCCGATATGTCGGTGTGCGGCGTTTCCGCGGCCATCGCGACCGCCGCCGCATGTAAGGCGAAAAAGGAAGAGCTCACTCTCGCCGTAGGTATTTCGCTCGTGTTTACCGCCATCATGATGGTGGCAATGCCTATCTTTATTAAGGCAGTCGGCATGCCCGAGGTTCTGGGCGGAGCATGGATGGGCGGAACGATCGACTCCACCGGCGCCGTCGCCGCCGCCGGAGCGTTCCTCGGCGAAAAAGCGCTGTACGTCGCCGCCACCGTCAAGATGATACAGAACGTGCTTATCGGCGTAATCGCCTTCTTCGTCGCCGTTTACTGGACCACCAAGGTCGAAGCCGTCGAAGGCGAGAAAGTGAGCCCGATGGAAATCTGGTATCGTTTTCCGAAGTTCGTCCTCGGATTCATCGGTGCGTCCATACTGTTCTCGACCCTTATCGCTTACCTCGGAAAGGATCTCGGGTACACCCTTATCGAGAACGGCGCCATGAAGGGCTTCACCAGTCATTTCCAGGGCTGGTTCTTCTGTCTCGCGTTCACCAGCATCGGTCTGAGCACCAACTTCCGCGAGCTGAAGGAGTACTTCAAAGGCGGCAAGCCGCTCATACTCTATGTATGCGGCCAGTCTTTCAACCTGTGCCTCACTCTGCTCATGGCATGGATCATGTTCTACAAGGTATTCCCGGAAATTACGGCGAGCATCTAAACGTGGTCAGATATCATGGGGAAGGAAAATGAAATGCCGGGTTCATCGATTAAAACGATAGCGATCGGATGGCTGAAACTTCTAATTGGCGTGCTTGTCATCCTGATGTTCATGTTCGTCATAGGACCATGGATCGAGAAGCGGGAGTTTTACCGCCCGGTGGTAATCGGAATCGAACGTTTCGGCATTAACGCTAACGCGTATTATTATACCGAGGTCGACCAGTGCAGTGAAGCCGGCCATTATATCAGGGCGGCGCTTGATTACCCGACGAAAGGCAACGGCGGCGGTAAATAATACCGGATGTAGAGAGTAGTACGATGAGACAATAACGGCAGGCCCTTCAGCCTGCCGTTATTTTTTATTCCTTATGCCCGCTTGGTTTCAATGAGTCATTGGTTCTGATGTTCGGACACTCAACAAGCGTGTTTCTCAGTTCCTCATCTCCCTCGCGCGCTGTTTCAGAAGCTCGTTAAGAGCCGCCTCATCGCGCGGGAAGGTGATTATCATCACGAGTAGCAGGATTCCGCACACCAGCCAGAAGAGATTGGCGATATTGAAAGCCCACAGCCTGCCGAAAGCGACAATCAACAGGCTTATGATGACCGGGCCGAAACCCTTGCCGAGATCGTCTGTAAGATTGAACAAAGAGAAGATGGAGCCACGTGTTTCCGGGGAGTTTACGTTGAGCAGTATCGCCTTTACATTAGGCCCTGTTATGGTGATGGTGAAACCTGTTATGAAGCCTATCGCCAGCGGCAGGATCATGCTCGGGTTCTCGACACCTACCTGGGACGGGTAATTAAGAAGAAGCGCCATCGGTATAATTCCGAGAAGGGTGGTGGTCCCGCAGAGAAGCGGCAGGTAGCGGGGATTGATGTTGTACAGTTTGTTGCCCCACAGGCCGCCGACAAAGGCGCCGATTATTGCCGCGCCTCCGACGGTCATAACGATAAGCGTTGCGACCTCAACGGAAAATCCCTTGTCCTGCGAGTAAAAATCATTGAGAAAGATGAAGAACACGCCCCAGGGAACCGTACCGGGAATACCCTGAAGGAATATCAGTATGTTCGTTTTAATTTTAAAAAGGTCTCGGTACAGCTTCCAGTTTATACGACCGGTATACACCTTCCCGCTTTCGATAAGGTCACGCAGGCTCTCCTCGGCATTGCCCCGAGCCGGTTCCCTGACGGTAAGCCAGAAAAGCACTATAAGAAGAAAATTGGGAAGCGCCACTATGATGAACGGAAGCCTCCAGCCGTGGGTGGAGCCGATAAATCCCGCAAGGAGCTGACCGGCGGCGATTCCCATGCCCTGCGCCAGGCCGAGCCAGGCCGCCGCGGACGCCCTGTTTCGCGCGGAGAAATAGTCCCCTATCATTGAATAGGTGAGGGGGAGGGCCCCTCCGATACCGATACCGGTCGCCGCCCGAAGCCAGAACAGCTGGTCGTACGTCTGCGCGAAACCCGTGAGCAGGCAGGGTATTTCACCGATTATAACCACCCATATAAAAAGGTTCCGCCGTGAAATAAGGTCGGTAAGGTAGCCGATGCCGAGCGTTACCAGTCCGCCGAGCACCCAGAAAACGAAAGAGATGTTGCCCCCCAGCTTGGTGTCCCTCTGTATGTCGGTGAAACCGAATTCGTGCGCTATCTGGGTCAGATTGGGCGCCATGAGATTCTGATCGGCGAACAGAAAGAAGTTCATCAGGGCGAGAAGTATGACGGCGTACATCTCCCGCGCGCCGAAAGCGGACCTGTTATCCATTTTGTCGCTCCTCCGGATTAAATGATGTTTTTTATAAGTCAGTATTGAAAAAATCAAGTTAAAATACTATAAGTACACAGACGCGTTAATAATGAAGCGACAAACGGGGGCCCCATGAAAACCGTCGTGCAGATTGAATCAAGGCACTATACGCCGGAAAAAATCAAAGCGCTGAAAAAGGGAAAACAGATCTGTGTCGTATTCTCAACGTTCGGGGAACGCGAGGCGGAACTCATACACAGCAAGATAACACTGATCAGAAATGACGCAGGCGACATCGTGGACCGGATTATCGTGTCGCATCGTCGCAAGGGCGATTCGGAGGAAAAAACTGAGCTTCGTGCGCGGGAGGCGTGGGAGGGGACCGAGATCGTTCTGTGCAACGGGCTTTTCGTACCCGACATGGGCGCGGAGAGGGGCAAGGGCGCGGATATGCGCCGGACGCTGTATCACCTTCTCGTTTCCGGGAATCGAATGAAAAGACCAGAGGACACGATCGTCGTATTCCTCGACACGGACGTATTGACGCAGTATTTCGGTACTCATTTCGTTTTCGGACTTGCGGGCGCCGTGCTCGAGGGGCACGATTTCGCCAAGGCGAGTTTCTGGCGTGGAATGGGAAGGGTGAAAAAGTTCGTAGCTCAGCCGCTGTTTTCATCTATTGAGCATCCTTCGCTGCGTGGGCTCTCCTCACTCGCATACCCTCTTTCAGGGGAGGTCGCGGGCACGCTTGAATTTTTCACCCGGGTATCTTTCTGGCAGATGTACGGAGTTGAGACCGGGATTAATATCGATACGTGTTTCGCTGATTACCGGGTTGCCGATGTAAACCTCGGGCTCTACGACCATGATCATCACGCGGATGAAAATATTCAGAAAATGGCGTTCGGTATAATACGCACGTATCTGCTCCAGCTTGTCGACTACGGTATAATAGAACTCAAACAGGGTGCACGGGTAAACGACAGGCTCGCGGCGTCCTATATCGACGACAGGGGAGAGCGCAGGGACATCGATTTCGACCTCAGCGAAAAAAAATACCGTCCTCTCGTGGAACTCATTAAGAATTAAATAAAGATAATACGAGGGGATGCGTTGTGAACGCATCCCCTCGAGTTTCGAAATAAGGCTTGGTCCTCAGCCGGCCTTGCCCATCTTTTTGAGTTCCATCGCACGAAGTTCTTTGCGGAGTATCTTGCCCACACCGCTCTTGGGAAGTGTGTCGATAAACTCAACGTGGGTGGGCACCTTGTATTTTGCGAGTTTCTGCTTGCAGTATTCTATTACGTCCTCTGCCGTCATGGACTCGCCGGGCTTCAACACCACGAAAGCCTTCACCGTCTCGCCACGGTACGTGTCCGGTATGCCGATCGCGCAGGCCTCCATTATTTTCGGATGCTCGAAGAGGACCTCATCGATGTCACGCGGATAGATGTTATACCCTCCGGCGATAATCATGTCCTTCTTACGGTCCACAATAGAGAAGTATCCCTCTTCGTCCATCTGCCCTATGTCGCCGGTAAACAGCCAGCCGTCGCGGACTGTTTTTGCGCTCTCATCGGGCATCTTGTAATAACCGCTGGTTACCTGCGGGCCTTTGATGATGACCTCACCCGGCTCCCCTGCGGGCATCTCCTTTGTGCCTTCATCGAGATCCACAATTTTCAGTTCGGTATCGGGAACTGGGAGTCCTATAGATCCGGGCTTGGTCTTGCCTCCCCACGGATTGATGGTGGCCACGGGACTCGTCTCGCTGAGACCGTACCCCTCGCAAATCTGCGCACCGGTTTTAGCCTCGAATTCCTTGATCACCTCAACGGGAAGAGGTGCGGCCCCCGAGAAGCATCCCTTTATGGAGGATATGTCGTATTTCGCTATATCGGGATGATTGAGCAGACCGACGTAAATTGTCGGTACTGCCGGATAGAAATTGATCTTATATTTCTGTATGGCCTGGAGTATGGCCAGCGGTTCGGGGCGAGGGATGAGTATATCGGTGCCGGCCATCCATATCGTGAAGTTCATGACGGTCGTCAATCCGAACGAATGGAAGAACGGCAGTATGCCGGCCATAATAAGCTCGCCTTTGCCGAAGTCCGGAAACCAGGAACGGATCTGCTGAACGTTGCACGAGAGGTTGCTGTGCGTGAGCATAACGCCCTTGCTCACGCCGGTTGTACCTCCGGTGTATTGCAGATTTGCCAGGCTGTTGAAATCGACCTGTATCTTAGGATCGTTTGCCGGATATTTCTTCAGAACGTCGAGCCACTCGTACACCTGGTCGGTTTTGGGGATATCGCGATGCTTGTCCTTGGCGACGATCGGAAGAAGCTGCTTTTTGGGAAATCCAAGATGATCGCGGATATGCGCTACGATTATTTTCTTCACCTGTGTCTTGGGCCGCAGAGCTATCATTCGGGGCGCCAGCAGGTCAAGAGTGACCAGTACGGTCGATTCTGAATTGTTTAGCTGATACTCGAGCTCGTGGTCGGTGTAGAGCGGATTGTTCATCACGACAACGGCCCCGGCCCGCCACGCACCGTACGAAGCGGCGACTATCTGCGGCATGTTCGGCAGGAGCATCGCGACCTTGTCGCCGGGCTTCACCCCCATATCGATAAGCGCCGTCGCGAAACTGTTGACCATGTCGTTCAGCTTTTTATACGTTATCTTTGCGTCAAGAAATACAAGCGCGGTCTTGTCGGGATATTCGGCTGCCGTCCTGCGAAGCGCGTCGGAGACGGTGATCTTCTCGTAATCGAGGCTCCTGGGTATGTTTTTCGCGTACGAATTGAACCAGCTTTTTTCCATTTCCAACCCTCCTGAAATAGTGATGCGTATATTTTTATGGATCGGGCCACGGAGGCCGAGTGGTGTATGCTAGCCGCATAAGTATACAAAGTCAAGAAATTATGATATCATAACACAATCAGCATATAAGATTAGAATACTTAAATATCACTATACAATTTCACGTGCTATCTCTCATGAAGGGCGTTGTAACGGCTTATCTGCTTGACATAGTCGTCACTTCGTCAACCTGATGATGTGCGTCGCACCTTACTATCGATACCGTATGTGTGGTCCGGAGATTGTCGGATGAGCTCAATAATGAAAAAATCAGGCCAGAAAATACACTCGCGCGACATAGCTATGTCCACCTACGAAGCCGGTGAAAACATGGTTATAGTTGAGGGCGAGTTGAAGGAAAAGAGGCTCCGTGATTATTTCCTGCTGTCAGGTGAAAAAAAGCCGTCAGGCATACTTCACAACATGATAATACGGCTCCTGCTCGAGGGGCCGGAACTCATTATCCGCGAGATAGAGGTCGAGATGCCCGGCATACCGAGGGAGGAATGCGCCGAACTCGTCGACAGTCTCGAGCAGGTCAAGGGCCTGTCAATCAGCACGGGCTTTACTAAAAGGGCAAAAGAACTCGCGGGAGGAACCAGAGGATGTCATCATCTTCTGACACTGCTGCTTTCCATGGCGCCGGCTGCGGTACAGGGATACTGGTCACTGCGCGCGACCCGACCGGTATCCGCGGACCTGGAGGCAAGGCGGAGCCACGCCAGATACCTGCCTCTAAACAGTTGCCGCGTATGGCGGGAGGACGGACCCCTGGTGCGAAAAATCAGAAAGGAGCTGCTTGCGGACTGAATTCATCGTGCGTGTCGCTATTGTCATTCCTCCAATAAGGGATTTTTATTTCACCACCCAGAGGGCCTCGTTCCTCGGACCCCTGACCATTTCCAGACTGCTTGATGTCGCCGGGATCGAGCATCGCGTGTTCAACGCTGTCAGATCGAGGGGGCGCCGCATAGAACTCCCTGAAGAGCTTTCACATCTGAGACACTATCTAGGGACGCCAGGTTTTTTCAAAGAGTATCGCCGGTACGGCATCGAAGAGGAAGCGACTGCTTCACGGATTGCGGACTGGCGCCCCGATATAGTGCTTATCTCATGCTTCGCGTTCGGCTACGCCGCCGACGCGATTTCCCTTTCCCGTGCTATACGGCGCGTTCTCCCGCGCACCGTACAGTTCGCCGGTGGCGCAGGAGTTTCGGCGTACCCGGAATACTTTATTCGTAACGGCGCCGTCGATTACGCCGTGCGTGGAGAGGTGGATGCATCGCTTGTGGAATTAATCATGCATCCGGACGATTTTCATGCCGGCGATTCGGTTATCACCGATCCGATAATGCGCCTGAACGGCGCGCCCTTCGCCCCGGTCCTCACGGTAATCCGTGAAAGCGTCGATACCATGTTCTTCTCAACAATGATCACGCGCGGGTGCCCGCGACGCTGTTCATTCTGTTCGGTGAGGCTGTGCTTTCCGGAGTACCGGCGGACTTCTCTCGCGGATGTGGAGAGAATGTTCTCCTCGATCCCGAGGACCAGGAAAAAGATCCATGTTAATTTCGAGGATGATACGCTTGCCACGGACATGGATTTCCTCGTCGAATCGCTTGATATCCTCGACAGATATTCCGGGGGCAATTTCAGTTTCTCCATGGAGAACGGCGTCGATTTCCGGACATTGAACCCCGACATACTGTCGCTTCTCAAACGCAGGAATCTTTCAAAGCTCAATATTTCTCTGGTTTCGGTGGATGCCAGTACGTTGTCCGATCCGGAGAGACGTTATACGCTGGATGAGTTCGAAGAAATAGCGCGCGCGTCCACAGCCCTGGGAATCAAGGTTACCGCTTATCTGATATCCGGTTTGCCGGGAGAGGGATATTACTCAATTGAGGCGGGGATTGATTTTCTCTCGCGACTACCGGTTCTGATCGGAATATCGACCTTTTATCCCGTACCCGGAATTCATGGTTTTACGGATAAAACACTGTTCGATGATATTTCACCTTCGTTATGCAGAAGTACATCGTTTTACGGTTGGTCCGACTGTACGACGGAGCAGCTTGTATCCCTTTTTCTCAAAGCACGATCCATTAATCGAGATAGTGCTGAAAGGACATAGAACAGATGTCGGCAATACTTACCATTACACTACGATAATACAAAATATTGACAAGACCGGATAGAGAGCACTTGTAATATATCGTAATATAAATTCTTGTAAATATAATTATGTATATTTATATTATTTATGACCGGCTATCAGTATTTTTTCTTGACGCGACGCCATACAATTTTTAGATACTAATGATGAGTTTCACTCTGAGCGAAAACGTAAACATCTACCAGGAGCCTTACCTATGGAAAAAATCCAGCTTACCATCGATGGTAAAGAGGTAACGGGCAGTCGGGGGCAAACCATTCTCGAGATCGCGCGCGAGAATGGAATCGACATCCCGTATCTCTGTTATCATCCACGGGTCAGTAAGACCGGTGCATGCCGTATCTGCATCGTGCGTGTCAACGATCAAATGCTGAAAACATCGTGCACCGAACCAGCTACAAACGGGATGAAGGTGGACACAGAAGACGCCGAGATTATTGAAATCAGGAAGGGCATCCTCGAGCTTCTTCTCGCCGAGGGCGATCACAACTGCCTTTACTGCGACGCCAACGGAGATTGCGAACTCCAGGCGCTGTGTTTCCGCTACGGGGTGGAACAGCAGGAGGCGGGATTCCCCAAAAATTCACGCGGGAAAGACTACATATCCAGCCAGGGTCTCAAACGCAATGAAGACCGCTGTGTGCTCTGCGGCCGCTGCGTAAAGGCGTGCGGCGAAATCCAGATGAACAGCGTATGGTGTTTTGCGGGCCGGGGAGGGCACGCGCACCTCACTTCCGATCTCTACAAGAAACTCGGAGATTCCAGCTGTGTACAGTGCGGCACCTGCGTGCAGCTGTGTCCCACCGGAGCGCTCAGCTTCCAGACCGTTCTTGGCAAAGGCCAGGCATGGGAGCTCAAGAAGGAATCGAGCATCTGCATCTACTGCGGCG
>JAGODA010000009.1 GCA_017998475.1 Spirochaetota bacterium
CGAGGCGGTTGACCAGGTGCAATCCCAGCGTCGGGGCTTTTTTCCAGTCAAAGTCCGCGGCCATCCCCTTGCCGCTGTCGGAAACGACGAGAGCGGTCGACCCGCCCGCCGCTCGCATAGAAATCCTGATCTCCCCCCTTCTCCCTTCGGGAAAGCCGTACTTGAGTGAATTGGAGACCAGCTCGGTTACGATGAGACCGCAGGGAATCGCCTTTTCGATGGACAGCCGCAAATCCCGCACATCGAGAGTGAACTCCACGTTTCCGGCGACAGTGCCGTACGAGCGCCTCAGCTCGCCGAGCATGCTCTCGAGGTATCCCCTGAAGTCGATGCGTGTAAAATCGCCCGACTGGTACAGTCTCTCGTGGATAAGAGCCATGCTGCGCACACGGTCCTGACTCTCGGTGAAGATGGCGAGGTCCGCCGGGTCGCGGACGAACCGCGACTGCAGGCTCAGGAGGCTCGAGATCACCTGAAGATTGTTCTTCACCCGGTGATGGATTTCTTTAAGAAGTATTTCCTTTTCGGCGAGCGACTCGCTGATGCACCTCTCCGCCTCGATGCGTTCGGTGATGTCCCTCACTGTCGCGATGATCAGGTTCTTACCCCGCACAAGCACTCTCGACAGGGAGACCTCCACATCGATCTGTATGCCGTCGCGGCGCAGATGGCGCCACTGAAAGCGCACCGGAGCGCCTTTGAGGGCTCCGGCGATATACTCCCGCACCGCCTCGCGCGAGGCGCGTCCGTCAGGCTGCAGCTCCGGTGAAAGGTCCGAGGGATTCAGGCCTATGAGCTCCTCCCGGGGAAGTCCGTACAGACGGCAGGCCTGGTTGTTGCAGTCGATGAAAGTCCCATCCAGCAGGAGGATCGCGTCGGCGGAATTCTCGAACAGCGCCCTGTACTTCCGCTCGCTTTCGTACAGGCGCTCGTTCGTCTCGATCAGCTCATCCTGGGCGCGCATGAGCTCCTCGTTCGTCTGTTCGAGCTCCTCGAGTGTGGCCTGGAGCTCGGTGTTCGTCTGCTCCATCCGCCTGTTCGTCTCCTCGAGCGCCTCCCGCGCGCGCACGCGATCGGTGACATTCTCGACTATCCCGACGCCGCCCGTCACCGCGCCGCCGGCATCGATTATCGGGGAAAACACCAGGCGCACCACGCTCGTTTTCCCGCCGGTTACCGAGCGATAGTCACCCTCGAAATGCGCCGTTTCTCCGGCCAGCGCCGCTTCGACGACGCCTACTATCCGCCGGTCGGGCAGGCGGCGCATATCGAGCCCGATAAGGGCCTCCCGCGACGATCCGATGATATCGACGAAGGCCTCGTTACAGTCGGTGATCACGCCGGCCGGGTCGAAGTGGAGAATGCCCAGCGGGGCATGGTGAAAAATCAGGCGATAGCGCTTCTCACCCTCGTTGAATCCGCGATCATCCTTCAAGCGCCCGTATAATCCCCTGTATAAAGTCAGCTCCGGTTCCGCAGCATCCGCCGATGAACCGGGCGCCGTTATCAACCAGCGCAGGAACATGCCGCGCGAAATCGCCGGCTCCCGTCCGGTAGACCACCTCGCCGTTCACCATCTCGGGTAGCCCGGCGTTCGGCTTCATCCACAGAGGCAGTCCCGTCGCCGCCTTCAGCCTGCCGCAAATGGGAATGAATCCCTCGATCCCCTGCCCGCAGTTCGCCCCTATGACGTCGGCGCCGGAGGCGGCGAGCGCCTCGGAGCACTGCTCCGGTGTATTTCCCATCATCGTGCGGTCCTTCGCCTTGCCGGAATCGTACACCATGCTTGCGACCACCGGCAGTCCCGTGGCCTTCGCGGCGCGTACCGCGATAACGGCCTCGTTGATGTCCATCATCGTCTCGACCACCAGACCGTCGGCCCCGGCCCCGGCGAGCGCCTCGGCCTGTTCGCCGTATGCCTCCGCGAGCTGTGCCTCGGTTACGTCGCCCGAGACGAGCATTACGCCGCTCGGCCCGATCGACGCGAACACGAGGGCCTTTCCGGAAGCGGCCTCCTTCGACAGAAGGACTCCCGCAATGTTTATTTCGCGTACTTTTCCGCCGGCCTGGAATTTCCCCAGCACGAAGCGGTTCGCCCCGAAGGTGTTGGTGAGGATGACGCGGCTTCCCGCGCTCACGTACAGGGACGCGACCTCACGGACCTTCTCCGGTTTGGACAGGTTCCACATGTCCGGGCACTCGCCTCGCGCGAGGCCCCTCTTCTGCAGCTGCGTGCCCCACGAGCCGTCGGTTACGACCACGGGCCATTCGCTGATAAGCGATTCTATCACGGCGTGCATTCCATTCCCCCCGTATACACTGTTCAGAGTCCCATTATGGTTTTCGTCTCGGCTTTGCTGTCGCCCAGTCGGAAGGGCACGAACGCGGCGAGCCCCACGACGCACGAGAGACCGCATACCAGCCAGACCGCGCGGACACCCGTCGGATTCTCCGCGCTGTATCCGAACGCCGAATACACCCCGACCAGTATGAGCGAGCAGAGCGCCCATCCGGTCTTCCGGACGATACCGTAGATGCCGTAGTACATGGCCTCGCGCCTCCGGCCGGATTTCAGCTCGTCGTAATCGGTGATGTCCGCGATGAGCCCGAGTACGGTTATGAACATCCCGCCGATCGGCACGGCCACCAGCGGAAAGACGATCATTGCCTGCATGAATGGAGAGAAAAACGGAAGTTTTCCGATGAAGAAGCTCAGACCGAATCCGGCCGCCATCCAGACGATGATCGCCCGGAACAGCGTGCGCTTGGGATACCTCCCGAGCAGCCGGTACCAGAGCGGCACGGACGCCGCGGTCGAGAGGATGACCTCGCCCATGAGGATCGAGGCGTCCCCCTCGCTTCGCACCAGGATGAGCGTCGTCAGGTAAGGCACGTTCATCAGCATGAGCTGATAGGTGAGCTGGACGAACATGATCATGGCCGAAAACGACAGCACCTGCCGGTCGGCGAACATCTCCCGCATCACCGTAAGGAACGGCGGCGTCTCCTCGTCGGGATTCAGCCTGTGCCGCTCGTGAACGCCGTACAGCGTGAGCTGTCCGGCGACGAGCCCCACAAGGCCCAGCATGAGCGCCATCCTGAACATACCGAACGAACCCATCAGCGGTCCGGAGAGACCGCCGCCGATCAGCGCCCCTAGCACGCCGATGGCGACGCCGACCGAGGCGATCTTCACCCGCTCGTCGTTTTTCGGGCTCATTTCGGGCAGGACGGCGAACCACGGGATGAGCATCCCGGTATACGAAATGTAATAGAAGAAGAGCACCGCCCCGAGAAAGACGGCGTTTGTCAGGCTTTCGCCCGGCACCGGCGGGTTCCACACGAGAATGAACGAGATGAACAGTATCGGGTTCGAAATAAAGATGTAGGGTTTGCGGCGGCCCCAGCGGGAGCGGGTGTGGTCGCTCAGATATCCCATAAGCGGGTCGGTAACCGCGTCGAGTATACGACCCCCCGCCAGGATGACGCCGAGCGCCGCAAGCGGGATATAGCGCGTGAGATTCGAATCGGCCGGCGGGATATAGAAATACGGCAGCCAGGCGTACAGGATGGTGTCGAACAGGTTGAAGGTGAGTCCCGCCAGGTTGTACAGGATGATTTCGCGCATAGAAAGCGCTTTACCCGCCTGGTGCGGCCGCGGACCGTCGTTGTCCATGTGCTCCTCCGGGCTGTCTCCGCCGGACGGGTCTCCTACGGGCCCGTCCGCGGTACGATCTCGCCCCGGCATCACCGGGGCCGTGGTTCGCCGCGCGCCGGCGCGCGCTTTACGACGCGACCAGACGACGGACCAGCTCCACGCCCGACTGGGCGTCCTCGCCGTAGCCGTCGGCCCCTATCTCGTCCGAAAAACGCTGGCTGAGCGGAGCGCCGCCGACGATAAACCGGAACGTTCCCCGCATCCCCTCCTTCGCGAAGAGATCGATGGTCTCTTTCATCACCGGCATTGTCGTGGTGAGCAGGGCCGACATGCCGATTACGTCCGGCCTGTGCTCCCTGGCCTTTTCCAGGAACGCGGCGGGGCTCACGTTTACGCCCAGGTCCACCACCTCGAAACCGTTGCCCTGCAGAAGGGCGTGAAGGATGTTCTTGCCGATCTCGTGTATGTCACCCTCCACGGTGCCGAGCATAACCTTGCCGCGCGATTCGTACGCCCCTTCCTTCAACCCCGGCAGAATCAGGCGGTACGCGTTGTCGTAGGCCTTCACCGACATGAGCACGTCCGGCAGGAAATAGTCCCCTTCCCGGAACAGCACCCCCACCTCGTCGAGCGCGGGCAGACACGCGCCGTTGAGTATATCGACCGGCTTCGCCCCCGCCTCGAGAGCGCGGCGCGCCAGGTCTTCCGTGTCGTCGAAGCGCATCCCGACGATCGCCGCGCGCAGTTCGTTCAACAGTTCAACGGACATTTCAGGCCTCCCATTCAGCCGCGTAGAATTCGTCAAGGCTCCGTTTGGCGACCATCGCGACGTAGTCGTCCAGCGCCTTCGCGATCTCCGGATCGAGCTCGCGCTCCCTGTGTTTCGAAAGTATCTTCTTCGCCTCGTCGCGCGCCCTGGCGATCATCTCCTTCCCTCCGGCCTTTTCCCAGATGTCACGCTTGTCCCGGTCGGCGAGCTTCGGGATGAAGTGCTCGCCGCGGAAGTGCCTCTGTGTGTGCTCCTCCATCAGGTAATTGCCGTCCGGACCGACGCGCCGTATCACGTCCATCGCGAGCGAGATATCGTTCACCTCGACCCCGCGGATGGCGCGCTGCACCATCCCGATGAGCTCGTTGTCGATGACGGCGAGCTCGTGAGCCCCCGCCGTGGTCGACTCTATCGTGCCGACGCAGGTGATGTAGTTCGCCCCGCCGAGCGCCGCCAGCAGCATGGACTGGAAGCGCTCCACACCGCACTGCATGTCGAGCGTCTTGGATTCGGTGGCCCCCGCGACGGCCCTGCAGGGCAGGCCGTACGAGTGGGCGAGCTGTGCCGCGCCGGCGCTTATCATGCCCGTCTCGATCGAACCGAGCGCGACCGTGCCGCGGCGCATCTCCGCGATCGTCGACACGGTGCCGTACATCACGGGAGTGCCCGGGTTGACAGCCTGCGCCATGACCACGTGGGCGATCACCTCGGCGTTCTGCTGCAGCAGAAGCCCCGCGAGCGTGACCGGCGCCGTCGTGCCCGCCATGGCCTCGGGCGACACAAGAGCGGGCTGGCCCCATTCGGCAAGTATCATGAGGCCCTCCAGCTGTATCTGCGCCGTGGAGAGCGGGCTCTGAATGCTTACAATCGAAATGAACGGGTGCCTGTCCCGTATATTCTCCCTTCCGCCCATGACGATCGAGGTCATCTCCATCATGTCCCTTGTGGCCAGCACGCCGTACGCGCCCATCCCGAAGGACTTGGTGCAGTTTTTCGCCCACGAGCGTATGGCCTCGACGTGTATGCACTGCATCGGGATGTCGTTCGGCCAGATGTCCATCTGGTTCGAGACGATGTTGTCGAGATGGTCGAACAGCACGATGTGGTCGGTCTGGTCCTTCAGCGTGGTCGGGCGGTACGCGCCCGTCTCGAGGTCGTAGAAGTTGATCGCCGTACCGAGTCCGCCGAACACCCGTGTGTCGGGGCTGACCGGCCAGCGCCGGGCGGGGTCCGCGCCGCAGAGCGTGTACTCACGCGGCGCTTTTTTAACGAGCGATTCGACAACGGAGGGTTTGAAATAGACGATCTTTTTTGCCTCGTCGACCCGACAGCCCAGATCGGCGAGCATCCCGCGCATCTTTTTAACTTCGACCTTTATGCCGACGGTCTCGAGGATTTCGAGCGTGTGCTGCTGTATCGAAGTGACCTCAGCGTCGCTTAAAACCTGGAAGCGGCTGCTCTTCATGATCGGTCTCCATGGTGCATGATGAGTGCGGTACTGGCGAAAATATTGTTATAAGGCAAGGATATGGCGGATTAAAAGTCAATAATGATTTGGCGGGCATGTGTCAAATGCCATAGAGATAGTGACAGACACCGCATCCCTCGAGCGGTTCGGGCATGGACTTTCGCGCCTCCTCCTCCAGGCGTCGGAGGTACTCGAGCGATGGTTCGCGGTCGTACGTGGCGAGCTTTCCGTTGAACGCCTCCTCCCTCTCCTCGAACCGCGCGCGGTATAATCGGCACGAGGGCGTCTCCCAGAGCGTGTCGATATCGTCGTTCGGGAGCCTGCCGTAATGAACCGAGGGCATCACCACGTCTTTCCCCAGCCAGGTGGTTCTGCCGCCGTAGGCCAGGTTGATGCAGGGGGCGACGCGGCCGTCGGAGCGCACGAAGAGCGATGAGCGCGGGTCCTGCGCGCAGACCGGCTGTTCCTCCGGTACGAACGAGAAGCCGGCGACCTCCACCCCCAGGCGTTTGCCGAGGCGCCGGGCCTTTCCGATCATCTTTTCATAGCGCCGTATCTCGCGATTGCGCGAATTCCCGAAGAGGCCGAATCCCTTCCCTGAATCGCCGCGGATCACGTCGCACTGCTTGAAGTTGATCCGGCCGAACGAATAACGGGCGGCCAGGCGCACCATGTCGTCGAGCTGGTGGATGTTGCTCTCCATCATGACGAAGTTGATGATGAGGCGCGGCCTGCCGGCTTTCCCGAGCGACGCGAGGTCCTCCAGGTTCGCGATGAGCCGTTCGAAGCGCGCTCCTTTCCGTATGGCGTCGTACACGTCCGGAGTCGCCCCGTCGATGGAGAGCGCGATCCAGTCGACACCCGCGTCGATGATCGCGCGGGCGCGTTCCCCCGTAAGAAGGAGGCCGTTTGAGAGAAAGCCTGTTTCGCATCCCGCGCCGTGAGCCTCCGCGATCCAGCGGGGAAGCTCCGGGTGCATGAGGGCCTCTCCCCCGCCGGAGAAATCAACTGAAGACACATCCGAAAGCCGTCCGCGGAGCGTGGCCCATACCTCCTCCTTCATGAGCCCCTCGCTTCCCGCGGCGGCCCGTTCGCCCTCCCACGGGCACATGACGCAGTTCAGGTTGCACGCGATGGAGGTCTCGACCTGCCAGAGGCGCCATTTGCGGGGGCGGGCGCGCCCGTCGATACCCTCCACGGCCCGCCGCTTCAGCGGCTCGAGCCGCCGCTCGACACGACGGGGCCACAGGAGCGAGAGGACGGCCATTGCACGGCCGCTGCGGTCCAGCCACTTCTCGCCCGGTGCTCCTTTCGATGCGTCGAACACCGCGCGCGCGATGTCGTCGCGCGGTTCGCCGCAGCTCTCCCGCGGACACAGACGGTCGCGCCCGGGCGCACGAAGCGCGTTCTCCTCGAACGAGGTCGCGGCGGTGCCGGGGTAGATGTTCAGCACGTCCACGCCGGAGCCGGCGAGCTCGAGGCGCATGGTGTTCATCATGATGGCCAGCGCCGACTTGCTCCCGCCGTACGCCCCGCTGGTGACGATGGGCACGCGACCGGCGAAGCTGACGATGTTTACGATCCGTCCGCCTCCGCGCTCCCTCATACCGGGGACGAGTCCGCGCGCGATCGCGAGCGGCGCGAACAGGTTCACCTCGAAAAGATACCGGAGCCGCTCCTCGTCCGCCTCCTCCATCGTGGCGAAGTAGCCGAGCCCCGCGTTGTTGAACACGACATCTATCCCGCCGAAGAGCGACGCGGACTCGCTCGCAAGCCGCGCCGCTTCACCCGGAAGGGCCAGATCGGCTGTGAGAATACGAGCGGCATCGGGATTCGAAAGAGAGGACCTCAGCTCCTCGAGCGCGGCTTCCGACCGAGCCGAAAGCACGAGACGCGCCCCCTCGTCCGTGAGCAAGCGCGCGAGCGACGAGCCCAGCCCTCCGCTTGCCCCCGTTATGAGCACGATTTTGTCCCTGTAACCGTATGGTGGAGTCATCCTGTTAATCCTTAAACTCCGCGAGTTTAGCATGGCTTAACCCGAAAGTCAAGACCCGATATCCGTGTTCACGACGCTCATCCGGCGTAATTCTGCTTGCAATCACCGTCCGAGCGTCTATACTCACGTTATGCTCATTTGATTCAAACAGGAAAAGACGAGGCGATATGAGGAAGACCCGCGTTCTCATCGTGGAAGACGAGACGATTATAGCGCTCGACGTGCAGGGCATACTCGCCGGGCTCGGGTACGAGGTCGTGGGAATCGCCTCCACGGGCGAAGCGGCGGTCCAGAAGGCCCTCTCGCTCAAACCGGACATCATATTGATGGATATTCTGCTGGCCGGGCAGATGGACGGTATCGACGCCGCGCGGGAAATCCGCAAAAGTCATGACATCCCCATCATCTACCTCACCGCCAACGCCGACAGGGCGACCGTCGACCGCGCGCACGACACCCAGCCCTACGCCTATCTCAACAAGCCCATCCACGAGCGTGACCTGTATTCCAACATCGAGTCCGCGCGAACGCAGCACCGCATTGAGTCCAAGCTCCGCGAAAGCGAACGACGGTTCCGCGACGCGCTTGCCAACGCACGACTCCTCGCCGTACAGCTCGACACGGACGGAACCATCCTCTTCTGCAACGATTTCATGCTCGAGGTCACAGGATACAAAAGGGATGAATTGATGGGGGCGGACTGGTTTGCACTGTTCGAGCCCGGAAAAAACTCGGACGGGCTCAGGCGGGCGCATCGAGACTCAATTCTGAAAGACTCCGTTCCCCTGCACTATGAAGGGAGCCTCGTCACCAGGGCGGGAGAACTTCGCCTGGTCCGGTGGAATATCACCACTCTGTACGGCTCCGACGGCGAGCCCTTCGGCACGAGCAGCATCGGCGAGGATATCACGGAGAGCAAGAGATACGAGGAAGCACTGATCAAAGCCAACCAGGAGCTCTCGGCCGCCAACGAGGAACTGCAGGGGGCCATGGAGGAGATCGAGGCAAGCAACGAGGAATTCGAGAGTGTAAACGAGGAGCTTCATCAGGCAGTGGAATCGCTCACGCAAAGCGAGCGGGATTATCGACTGCTCTTCGAATCGATGCTCAACGGTTTCGCGCTGCATGAAATAATCTGCGACGAGAAGGGAAAGCCCGTCGACTACAGATTCCTGATGGTCAACCCGGCCTTCGAAAGGCTCACCGGCCTCAAGGCGGCCGACATCACCGGCAGGACCGTGCTCGAGGCGCTCCCCGGCACCGAAAGGGAATGGATCGAGCTCTACGGCCACGTCGCGCTCACAATGGAGCCCGCCAATTTTGAAAACTTTCACTCCCAGCTGGGTAAATATTTTGAGGTCGTGGCCTTCAGTCCCACACGCGGACAGTTCGCCGTTCTGTTCAATGACATCACCGAACGAAAGACCTTCGAAAAAAACCTGAGCGACTCCGAGGAGAAGTTCCGCGGCCTCTTTGAATCGATGACACAGGGTGTGGTATATCACGACCAATCGGGCGCTGTGGTCGACGCGAACCCTGCCGCGGCGCGACTGCTCGGCCTGAGCAAGGACCAGTTAATGGGACGCACCTCGCTCGACCTGCGCTGGCGCGCCATTCGCGAGGACGGGACCACTCTTGCGGTGGACGATCACCCCGACAAGGTGGCAATGAGGACAGGTAAGCCCGTGGAAAACTTCATTATGGGGGTGAATGTCCCGGAAGAAGACAGATACCGCTGGATATCGGTAAGCGCCGTACCCCAGTTCAGAGAGGGAGAGAACCGACCCTACCGTGTTTTCGTTACTTTTACTGATATAACCGAAATCCGCACCACGCAGGAGGCGCTGAGGGACAACCAGCGACTTTTGGAGAGGGCGCTTTCCATGGCCGGACTCGGCTACTGGGAGCTTGACCTTACAAAGGGAACCGCCACCGGTTCCGCCGAATCGAGGAGAATCTATGGACTTGGAGACGGCGCTCTGACGATCGCCGATATCCAGAAACTCCCCCTTCCGGAATACCGCCCCCTGCTCGACAGGGCGATAGAGGGACTCGTCAAGAACAACGAACGGTACGATGTCACCTTCAAGATACGCCGGGCGACGGATGGAGCGATACTCTCGATACATTCTCTCGCGGAGTACAACCGCTCCACCAACCGGATATTCGGCGTACTGAGCGTCATTCCGGACGGTACTTTGTAGCTTGGCAACAGCGCATGGCCGGCCAGGAACCGGCCGTCCCCCGTTGCCAATTACTATACAATCGATCCACTCATCCTATCCGAACAGTTCCTTCAGCAGGTACGCATAGGAAATCCCCAGGTAATTCCCTATCACCCAGCCGAGTATTCCCGTGGCGATTCCCGAGATGATGACGTCCTTGTTCTTCAACGCGGCCGCAACCACCGGTACGAAGGGCGGGGAGAAGACCGCCGCGACAGATGTGATGATCATGGTGTCGGCGTCCACCCGGAATATCGCCGCCAATATGACATGCAGCAGCATCGAGCCGTAGACCGCTATGGCGGTGAATATGAAAATCGTTGGCGCGCTCATCACCACCTGACCCAGGTCCGCCAGTGAGCCCACCACAAGGCAGAATATCATGATGATGTACTGGCCGAACTGGAAGGTCATCGGGATGGACCGTATCTTCGGAACGAACGAACCGAGCAGTCCGAGTGTCGTGATGCCCAGCATGAGCGCGGCCATATTGAACTCGACCGGCACCACGGAATAGAGCGCATAGGAGATACCGAATATCGCGATTGAAACGAGCGCGGCCCCGGCGAGCGGAAGCGCCACCGCGGGCCGGAAAATCCCCGTGTAATCATTGAAATCCTTCATGCCCGCTTCGTCACATACGGTATCGCCCCGACCCCGCGCGGCATCACCCATCGCACCGGTCGGATAACAGAACGGAGGAAGTATCTTCGTAAGCACCCTCTGGGCGTATGAGAGGATGAACAGGAAATACGGTGTGCACACCAGCATATCCGCGGTGTTGGTCAGAACGAGCACGTGCTCCTTCGCCTTCAGCGCGAGTCCGATCGCATTGAGATTGATGCTTCCTCCGGTGTACACACCGATGAGCATGCCCGCGACCTTCCACGATTCCTCCACCCTTTCATGATAGAAGAAATAGGAGAGGGTGATCGCGGCAAGCACCGACACTATAACCAGAGCGAATGAAAGGAACGCGCGTCCGGCGAGTTTCGACCACCTTTTGAGGTCGAGAGAAAAGAGCAGCAACGGAAGCGCGAGCGGAACGCTGATGTTCATGAACATCGTCTGGACTGGCCCCGAGCCCTCTGGGAGCACACCGATGTTGGCGATAAGCATTCCCAGACCATAGCAGATAAGCGCCGGACCGAGCTTGTCGAGCGCGGGCCAGCGCCGGCAGAGGTGTATTACCAGGGCGGGACATACGAGCAGGAACAGCGAAAGCAGTACGAGTTTCATACTTCCTCCTCTTCTCGTAATTGACGCAGCCGGGCTTCCTCACCGGACGCACCCGGCGAAGCTGTCCGGAAAAAGATCCCGTCAGCACATCAGCTTGAAGTGGGCCTCCGGCGCCGTGATGATATCAACCAGTGAGGGCTCGCCGCACTCAAGCGCTTCCCGGAGCGCGCCCGGGAGCTCCGAAGGGTCGGCCACCCTGAAGGCCCGCAGTCCCGAGGCCTTCGCGTGGGCCGCGAGGTCCGGCGTCTGATACTCGGTGCAGTAGCGGCAGTCCTGCCCCTGGAAATCGCGGATATTTCCGAGGACCGAGTTGTTCAGCACCACATAAGTCACAGGAACGCGGTACTGTGCGGCGGTCTCCAGGCAGTGCAGCATCATCACCATGCCGCCGTCGCCGCTCACCCCGACCACATTCCGCTTTTCAAGAAGCATCTGCGCCGCGAGGGCCGCGGGAGGAGACCATCCGACTCCGCCAGCCCCTCCCGGCGCGATGATCTGTCCGGGGGCCTTCGACATGAAGTGCTTTGCGAACCACTGCCGGTTGTTACCCGCGTCCAGACAGATGACGGTGTTTTCATCCACAGCGTCGTTGAGCTCCTTAACCACGCGCTCGGGCGCGATCGGCGCGGCGTCCGAGCAAAACGCGTCGCAGGCGAAAAAACAGGTGCGCGCCCTGGTTTCCGCAATCGCGGCGATGCGCGCCGATCGATCCATCGAGAGTTTCATGCCGCGCGCTACACCAAGAATTGCCGCAAGCGCCTTCTTCGCGTCCGACGCGACGGCCAGCGCGGCCGGATAGGTCCAGCCCGCGTTGAGCGCCTCGATGTCGATATGGATAAGGCGCTGTCGCCCTGGATCTATGAAGCCCGGCGCGAGCATGCGCGTGTTCTCCGGCGAGAGCCCGGTTCCCACGGCGAGAATGCAGTCGGCCTTCGCGATATACTCGTTGGCCGCGGCCTGCCCGACACCTCCCATGGTGCCGAGTGCCAGCTCGTGCGTTTCGGCGATCGCACTCTTGCCCATATAGCTCGTCACGACCGGCAAGGCGAACAGTTCCGCCAGGGCGCGAAGCTCATCGTACGCCTTCGACGCGTGCACTCCCCGTCCCGCTATCATGACCGGGCATTCGGCCCCCGCAAGCATTTCGGCGGCGCGGCGGGCGTCCTCCTCGCTCACGCAGGGGGCCGAGGGAATCGACCTCCGCGCGGCGGGGTACAGGCGCGGCGTGGTCGTCTCGGTGTCGAGGCTCATTCCGAAGAGGTTCATGCGCGCGAGCACGCACGCCGGACCCGGACGGCCGGTGACGGCGTGCCGCGCGGCGAGCTGGATGCCGTGAACGAGCTCGCCGGGCGTCGTCGCGACGGTCGTGTACTTGGTCATCGCGCTCATCATTGCCGGAAGGTCGAAGCCCCCGTACTCGCCGGTCCCGTTCTGCCAGGGGCCGTACTGCGCGAGACCGCCGTAATCGCTCGTGTCGGCGATGATGATCATCGGCGAGCCGGCCATGTACGCTTCCAGGATGCCGAAGGCCGCGTTGGAGCCCGCCCACGCCCCCTGCGCGATGACGGCCGCGGGCTTTCCCGTTATCCGGCCGTACGCGTCGGCCATGCACGCCGCGGCCCCCTCCTGGCGCGCCAGAACGCTTGTGATACGGTCCCTTCTGTTGTACAGCGGACCGTACAGGAACAGCGCGCCGCCGCCGGGAACGCCGAAAGTATATTCCACACCGCTGTCGATAAGGGTGTCGACCACCGCGTCAATTACCGGCTGTACCATATCGTCCTCCGGACAGAGTATTTCGTGCTGACATAACGCCTTGCTCCCGTATCATCGGAGCAGATACGGGATCTCCACATCGATCGCCTTCCGCGGACACTCGATCTCGCAGGGAAGGCAAAACCAGCAGGTGCGGTAGCGGCCGAACGGCGCGCCGCACGACATACAGCGCGACGCCTCGGCCCGGGCCGAATCCGTATCGAACGCTGCCTCCGTCTCGCCGAAGTCCCCCTTCCCCTCACAGCGACGCACTCCGGGCCTGCGCGCGTCCTTCTTTATCGCTCCGTGCGGGCCCACGGGCCCGTCATCAACACAGCCCGTGGCGGTGCGCCCCAGGCCGAGAGGTTCCCCGCATAAAAGCCTGTGGATCGACTCGGCCGCGCGCCTGCCGGAGGCCATGGCGTGAACCACCGACGCCGGTCCGCCCGCGGCATCACCCGCCACAAAAAGATTCAGATTATCCACCCGCAAGGTAACAGGATCTATACCGCCCCCGGCCGCCGGCGATTCTTTGTACTGTCCCGCGGCGATGATGACCGTGTCCGCCTCGAGCGTCATGCTCTCGCAGGCGTCCAAGCGCGGCGAGAACGATCCCGATTCGTCGAAAAGGGCCGTGCAGCGCCGGAGTGAAACACCCGACACCTTTCCGTTCGCCCCGACAAAGCGAACCGCGCCCCACGATTCCATAAGCCGCACGCCCTCCGCGAGCGCCTCGTCGAGCGCCCAGCCGAAAGCCGGCATCTCGCAGCGCGCCTCCAGGCACACCACCGATACCTCGCGCGCGCCGAGGCGAAGAGCCGTCTGCGCTGCATCGAGCGCCGCGTTGCCGCCGCCAAGAACCACCGTGCGTTCGCCGGTTACCGGCCCGGTCCCCTCGCGCGCCTCACGCAGGTACTCCAGCGCGTGCCGCACGCCGGAAAGGTCCTCGCCGGGAATGCCGAGCCTTCTGGACGCGCCGCCGCCCGTCGCGACGAGCACGGCGTCGAACTCATTCAGTAATCGGGCGCGCGCCATATCATCAACGCGCTTTCCACATTCGAACCGTACGCCTATTGTATTCAACAGCCCTGTTTCCTTCTCAAGTACACCGAGCGGAAGCCTGAACGCGGGTATCGCGTGGCGGAGCATGCCGCCGGTAGCGCGCTCGGCTTCCAGCACCAGTACCTCGTGGCCCCGCACGCGCAGGTCGTGCGCCGCCATAAGCCCGGCCGGGCCCGAACCGATAATCGCCACGCGTTTGCCGGTGGCCGTCTCCGGGAGCGGAGCCTCTTCGCCCTCAGAAAACATGTCGGCAAGGTAGCGCTTGAGGGCCCTTATGGCCAGTGGCGGGCTGTCGTGGCCGTTATGGGCGCAGGCCGACTCGCACGGGCGCGAGCAGATCCTGCCCAGAATCCCCGGGAAAGGAAGCGCCGAGCGCAGATGGTCCCATGCCGCCTTCTCCTCGCCGAGCGCGATGAGCCGCACATAGCCCTGCGCGTTCACGCCCAGCGGACAGGCCGCGGTGCACGGCGCGCTCTTCAACCTCAGGTTGTCCATCGGGCACCGCTCGACGCACACTCCGCAGCCGATGCACGCGTCCCTGTCGACCCTGATGTTGTCGCTGAGGGCCTCGAGCAGATTGACGCCGGCCGGTGGTTTCATGCCTGTCATCATAACCGTATAATGTCCTTTTCATTGATCCGTACGTCCTCGGGGGCCTCGCCCATGCTGAGAACAATATGCTTCATGAAATCAGCATCGTTGCGCTCCGGATAGTCGGTGCGGAAATGCCACATCCCCCAGCGGCTTTCCTTCCGGGCCTTCGAGGCGTGCGCGCTCATCGCGGCGCACTGGATGATGTTATCTATCTCGAAGGACTTGAAGAGGTCGTGGACCGTGCCGACGCGCACCGTGTCCGACAGCTCTTTACGGAAGCGCTCCATCCACCAGAGCGCCCGGTCCAGCTTGTATTCGTTCTTGGGCGGCACGATATAGTCGTTGATGATGCGGCGCACCTTATACTCGAATTCCTCGATCGCGACACGGTTTCCGCCCTGTGACAGGCGTTCGCGGCAGTGCGCGTCCACCCTCCGCGCGGTTTCGAAGTCCGCCTCCCCCTTGCGGGTTTCCCGCGCGAACTCGAGCGCTCCTTCGGCCGCGATCTCTCCGAAGACGAAGGCCCCGCTGAGGTGCCCCCGGGCGACGAGCGACGTATCGCCCGCCGCGTAAAGCCCCGGCACCGTCGTCTCGGCGCGCTCGTTCACCCGCACGCCGGTAAGCCCGTGCCCCCCGCACAGAAAGCACTCGGTCGGCCAGAGTTCGATCTCCCCGGTGCGGAAATCCACGCCCCGCCCCTTGTAAAAACGCTCCTGCACAGGACGCTCCGTGGTGAAGAGAATGTCCTCTATGCTCCTGATGCGTTCCTCCGGAAGGTGGCTCATCACGATCCGCATGGGGCCGCTCCCCTCGCGGTGGTGGTCGACAAGCATCGACTTTATGGAGGGGTGTTCCCTGCTCTTGTCGAAACCGAAGGCGTTCAGCAGCTTCGCGCCGCGCGTAAGCGTGATGTAGAGGAGCGGCGCGTTGATGTCCTTTACTATGTAATAGATGAGAGTGTACTCGAACCCGCTGAGCTCGGCCCCCGCCCGGTACGCCAGGCAGTACCCGTCGCCGGTATTCCCGGGATAATCGTACACTCCGTAGAGATAGCCGTTATTCGGAAGACCGAAGCGCGCCGTGCCGCCGGCCGAAAGAATCACCGCCCCCGCCGACACCACGAAAATCTCGCCGCTGCGCACGTTCATGGCCACGGCCCCCGCAACGCGGCCGTCCCGCCGGATGAGCTCGACGGCCATCGACCTGTTCACCACGCGGACGCCCAGCTCCTTCGCGCGCGCGGCCAGCATGGTCTTGAGTTCCGGCTCCTTCATGGTGACGCAGAAACGTCCCTTCGGGTGTACCTGCAAAACCTCGTACGAGCCGTCGTCGTCGACCGGAAAGCACACGCCCCATGACTCGAGCTTCTTCATGAGGTCCCAGCTGCGTTTTGCCATTATATATCCCGGCGGTTCGTCCATGATGCCTTCGCACGCCATGCCGTTCGCCTCTACATAGAGCTCGGGGGTCGAGATACCGGGAACGGCCACTATGTTGAGCGCGTCCATCCCGCGGGCGATGCATCCTGAATACTTCATGTCGCCCTTCTCGAGCACCACGACGTCACATCGCGGATCGAGCTCCTTTGCCCGTATGGCCGCCATGGCGCCGGCGCTTCCGCCGCCTATTACAAGCACATCGCAGTGCAGTACCGGATACGGTGTTTTGGCCGGCGTACTCATTCCCATCTCCAACCTCATTCTATTTCGCGGTAGATACGCCGGCGATCAGTCGCGCACCAGCTCAACCGGTACTCGTAGGGCCTGTCCCTGTATGTGTACGCGATCATTTCAATGGTCATGAGCGGGGAGCCGACACCGACCTTCAGCACCCCTGCGGCCTCGGCGCCGGCCGGCCCGGCCCCCAGGAGCTCCCGGTTGTACATACAGGGCAGGCCGTAATGCTTCTCGATCGCCTCATAGAGTGTGCCCTTCTCGAAGAGCGCGGCGGGAAATGAATCCAGTCCCTTGAAAAGCGCCTCGGGCAGATAAGAAACGCTGTACACCGTCGGTTCGTCGCCGCACAGGAAAAGCCTGTCCAGCCTGAATAGCCGCTTTCGGGCGGGGATTCCGAGCAGAGAGCACGCGGGATCGAAGCCGTCAACAGGCGAAATCCCGAGAAGCGAGACCCGAAGTTCGGCTTCGGCATCGGCGAAGGATTCCATCATCCGGTAATAACGCAGGCTTCCGCGCCGCAGCGTGGTGCCCGACACGAAGGTCCCCTTGCCCTGGACGCGGTTGAGATACCCCTCGTACACCAGGTTTCCCAGGGCCTTCTTGACCGTTCCCACGCTAAGGCCGTACTCCTGGGCGATCAGGCGTTCCGAGGGAATCGCCTCGCCGGGGCGCCATTGCATCTCCTCTATTTTCTTTTTGAGAGATTCCTGAAGACGATAATAGGCCGGAACCGGCGGACCGTCGATTGGGGTGATGCGGGCAAGCACCGTCATACAGCCTCCGGAAAGCGCGACAGGATTCAACGCACTTTATTGTAAGTCATATATATGTGTATATATCTACATAAGCCTTTTCGCGTCAAGGATTTTTCTCTGAAAGCGGCGTTCGGGCGTGATGTGGACGCGGTATCGGCCGGGCCGGTGCGCGATCGTGGATGGAATAATCGAGGGGACGTCGGCCGCCTTTCCCTTTCAGGCGCCCGCGCCGTCTCCCCTGTAGGAGCCAATCTGTTTCTTTAAAACTTCCGCGGACGCCTCCACCTGACGCGACAGCCCCGCCAGCGCCGTGGCGCCTTCGGCATTGGACTGCGTGAGCTCGTTGATCGTACCCACGGACTTGGCGACTTCCGAGAGCGCGATCATCTGTTCCGTTGTGGAAATCCGTATCTCGTCGGAACGCGAGCGAACCTCCAGGGCGTGATCGTTCACAATGTCGTTGATTCCGACCTGTTCGGCCATGAGGCGGTCGATTTCCTCCACCCCCGCGGTGATTCTGTTGACATTATCAATGGTCGCGCGCAGCAGTCCTACCGTTTCCTCAACACCGTTGATGCCGATCCCCACGTCCCTGTCCGTTGAGGCGATCAATTTCGAAATCTCGGCCAGACTCTCGGCTGTCTGTTCGGAGAGCTTCGAGATCTCGTCGGCGACAACGGCGAAGCCGCGCCCGGCATCCCCCGCCCTGGCCGCCTCGATCGCGGCGTTCAGCGACAGCAGGCTTATCCTGTCGGCGATACCGCGGATCACATCGACGATACCCGTCATCTGCCGCGAGCTCTCCATGAGCGACGCCATTGAGGTGTTCATACTTTCGAGTGTCGACGCCCCGGCCGCCGATCGCGCGCTCGTCGAACGGGATATTCCGGCCGTTTCGGATATCCTGTCCTTCATGGTCCCGATGGAATCGGAGAGACCGCGCAATTTCCCGATCAGGGATTCCACCCCGGCGAACTGGTTTCCGGTGTTGCGCTCCACCAGCTCCATGCCGGCATGCACCTCCTCGACCGCGGAAGTGATTTCCTCCACGGATGCCGCCTGATTCTGTGAATTATCGGAAAACCTGTCCGTCATTTCTGACATGCGCTCGGAGAGGGCCGCCAGTTCGTTCGATACGGAGGTAGCCGACTGCAGAAGCTCGCGCAGGGTGATATACTGTCTTCTGTTCTTTTCGGATTCCTCCTTCAGCTCCTCCATCGAGTCCCGGCTGACTTTCAGAATAAGCATCGCGAGTGTATAAAGGAATATCAGGGTGATCGAACTGTCGAAGAGACCGGTGGTCAGCACCGCCCTGTCGATTCCCTGCTGGGCCAGCGATATCCGGTAAAACGCGATGTTCCCGATGAAGAGCAGTATCGACAGAACCGTTGTCCAGCGCCTTGTACAGAAAAGAGCGGCGAATATGATTCCCGTACACACCAGGTAGGTCATCGACGAAAAACCGATCGTGGGCGTGCCGTGGAACTGGTACGCTACACCGATAACGATAGCAAGGGTCGTTCCCGCCGAGGTAATATTTGCGGCAACCGCATAACGACCCCGGTACAGCGCGAAAAGGCTGACCGCCATGCTGATTATTACCGGCAGGGCGATGATCGCCGGCCGAAGGATATCGCCCCTTATCGCGAGAACAACCGGGGGTATGGGAATAACCACGGCCATTATTACGAGATTCATGACCGTCAGCAGAGAGGCCTTCTTTCTTATGACTGTCGAGGTACCGGAAAATCGTTTTTCAATGAAACGCGACACAATTGATTTCACTCCACGCCTCCGGGCACCAATATTTGGTTGAGCATCCAACCAGTATTTCTTTTACAAAAAGGGCCGCTTCACAGCCCCCGCGCAGACTATATATAGTCTTTCGGTATGTCAACATTTTATGGGTTTTCCGAGAAGTATATTTGACTGTTTATCCTGGAGGACACGGATCCGGCGAGGCCGTATTGTATATCGCCCATTCTCTTATACGGTCTCCGGCACGGTATCCGCGGATTCCATCCGCAATCGGCGGGCAGGTTCCTTTATTTAAGCTTGCTCTTTCGGGATATTCCGTGTTATTCTCCTGGCTCGTTGTACACCACCATTATTAATTGGAGACAGCATTATGCGGAATTTGTTCATCATGGGGATTTTCCTTTGGCTTACGCTATGTGCCGTCATTCTTTCCGGCCCCGCCGCTTCCGGAGAAAAACCCGTTTTCAACGCGGCGGACGTTAGCCCCACATCGGAAGAGTTGAAGCTCTACGGTCTTATCATGAGCTATCGCGCTGAACGCGGACTTCCCGCCATAGCCATGTCGCGCTCGCTGACGCATGTTGCCCAGGTCCATGCCCGCGACCTCACCGACAATCGTCCGGCGAAGGGCGAGTGCAACATGCACAGCTGGTCCGACAAAGGCCACTGGACCGCGTGCTGCTATACGAGCGACCACCGGCAGGCGGCCTGCATGTGGAACAAGCCCAGGGAGCTGACCCCGTATCCCGGCAACGGCTACGAGATCTCTCACGGCGCGTGGGGCGCCGCCATCACCGCGGAAACGGCCCTCCGCGGATGGAAAGGCAGTTCGGGACACAACGCCGTCATCATAAACGAAGGCATGTGGTCGAGGAGCTGGAAGGCCGTGGGAATCGGTATTTACGGCAACTACGCGGTCGTGTGGTTCGGCCACGAGGAGGACCCGGCGGGTATACTGAAGCCCTGAACCGTATAAAAACGGATTAACACATACCGATTGTACACTGCGCGCCCGGCAGGAGTCGAACCTGCGGCCTGCGGATTCGAAGTCCGACGCTCTATCCAGCTGAGCTACGGGCGCGTGTTTTGCGGCGACCCGACGATTCGGACGCCGCAGTCATTAGCTCATCCTCCCCGCGGTTGTCAAGAAAAACTCCCGTGAAACGCTCTCGGACTCGTCACGGGCCTGAATGAAACAGGAGGCGCGTCGTACCCGGTGCCTTCGTTACATTTCCACGCGGTTTCGCCCCGACTGCTTGGCCCGGTAGAGCGCGGCGTCCGCCGCCTCTATGAGCGTGCGCGGCGAGGAATCGCGTTCGGCCACCGTGCCGGCCACCCCCAGGCTGATGGTAAGCCGGTCGGAGACCGCCGAAAACCCGTGCGGTATGCCGAGCTCCTCGATCTCCCAGCGCATCGCCTCGGCTATCACCATGGCGCCGTTCACATCCGTATCCGGAAGCACCACCACGAACTCCTCGCCCCCGTAACGGGCGACGAAATCGCCGGGGCGTTTCAGCGACTTCTGCAGCGCCGAAGCGACCTTCTGCAGTACTTCGTCGCCGGAGCGATGGCCGTAGTTGTCGTTGAAAAGCTTGAAAAAATCGATATCGATCATTACCAGCGCGATCGGCGTTCCGCCGCGCGCCGAGCGGCGCCACTCGCTGTTGATGAACTCGCTGAAGCGCCTGCGATTGGGGATGGCGGTGAGGTCGTCGAGAAACGAAAGGCTTTCCAGCATCAGGTTGGTGTCCTCCAGACACTCCTTTTCCTCCAGCAGCGATTCGACCTCCCTGAAGGCCCTTGAAAAACGCATGGACAGAAGCATCGTCTGGGAGAAAATGAAAATATAGAGTCCGAACGACGCGAGGTAGGCCGTCTGTATCACCTGATTGTTATGTAAAAGGTCGTTTATAATCGCGGCGAAGAGAAACGCGAATCCCGCGATGAATATGACCGCCCCCTCTCTCCCGTTTACAGCCGCGCGTATCAATACATATATCGAATATACTGACCCGGAAATGATAAGCGCCTGGTATGCTGGAAGGCTGTATGTAAAAAAAAGCGCAGGCGTAAAGAGCACAAGAAGCGCCACAAGCGCCCCCGACACCTGGTAGAAGCGCAGAGCACGCCTGTCGAACTCGTCAGGGAATAGCGAACGCAGAAACATGGCGAATATCGGCATGGCGATGTAAATACTCTCATACGCTATTTTGACAAGGGCCTCCCACGATATCGACGGCCACAGATTCAGCAGATAGTACTGGCCGGTCACCAGACCGCGAACACCGATACACAAACCGAACAGACTGAAATAGAGAGGCGAAGGGTCTTTCCTTCGGAGTACATAGAGGCCTATATGATACAATGACATTATGAGAATACTGCCGAAAAGAAACATCTCGAAGGCGATACTCTTTTCTCGAAAGCCGCGCAGGTGCTCCGTCAATCCGAAATGGATGCTGTTCGCCGCCCCTCCCCTGCGATGGTGAAAATTCGATACGCGGAGACGTATTACGATCGCGCCCCCGTGTACCGTATATCAGCACACCTTCGGGAGCCACTCGGGCCGCGATGCGGCCTTCGTTGTACCGTATTCACCGGCCCCGCACACGCGCAGGTCGTCTACAAACAGGTCATATGCGGTATCTATATCGGGCATGCTGAACGCCATGCGTCTCTCGCCGGCGGGCAGTATGACGCGCAGTCGATACTCGGCATACCCGAGACCGCCGATCTTTTTACCATTGATGATGAAATCATTCCAGCTGCCGGGCATGCGGATGTAGCACGTGCTCCCCTGCAGTCGGTCGAGTGGCCGTTTCGGATCGTACTTCCATGTAAATTCCCACTCGCCGTCGAGCGGGACGCTTCCGTCGCGGGCGAAATCCCAGTCCGCAAGATCGAGGACACCCCTGACGGCCTCTGGAGCCGATCTTCCGCCGCCGCAACCGACTCCGGAGCAAAGAGTGAGTATAGCCAGAAGCGCGACAAGCAGGGGTATGTTGAATATACTTTTCATGCCGTAAAAATGTATGCATCAGGGATGTACGG
>JAGODA010000272.1 GCA_017998475.1 Spirochaetota bacterium
CGCGAGCTTCCGGAGGTTCGAAAGTATCGTGTCTCGGAGCTCGACGACACCTTCCCCGGTCCTCGCCGAAACGCGCACGATATCGGAGCCGGCGTAACGGGTCCCCTGAAGCCGCTCCTCGACCTCCGCGGCCACGAAGGAGATCATCTCCTCGTCCGCCGCGTCGATCTTGTTGAGGGCCACGACGATACGCTCCACCCCGAGAAGCATCAGAACGCGGAAATGGTCCTCGGTCTGGGGCATCCAGCCGTCATCGACGGCGATGACCAGGATGGCGAGGTCGACCCCCCAGGCGCCGACCACCATGTTTCGGATAAAGCGTTCGTGGCCCGGGACGTCGATGATACTGACGGTGCCGAACTTCGGATACTCGATGCTCGCAAAGCCGATATCGATCGTCATCTCGCGCGCCTTCTCTTCGGGGAGCCGGTCGCAATCGATCCCCGTGAGAGCGCGTATAAGGCTGGTCTTGCCGTGGTCGATATGTCCCGAGGTCCCGACGATATACATCAGGCTCCTCCGTCCAGCATCCTGTCGATAGAGGCGGCCAGGACGGGAATGTCGTCCGGTAGCACCGTTCTCAGATCGAGGGTAAAGCGGTCGTCGAGAATGTACCCCACCACCGGTATCTCCTCGTCGATAAAGCGCGCGTACAGTTCGTCCGCGCTCACCCCGGGCACGGTGATGCACACACCCGCGCTCGCGATCTCGCGGGTGGGGAGGGACCCGCCGCCGTAGGTGCTGCTGACACCGACACGACGGATACAGTCCTTCTTGCGGGGATTTTTTACGGTGCGCACCAGCCTTGTCGCCGTGCGTTCGATTTCGCGCGCATCCCGGCCGACGATCTCCCACAACGCGATCGATTCTGTCTTGTCGTTAGCGTAGCGAAGCAGCGTTTCTTGCAGTATGAAGTAGGTGATCTTGTCCACGCGGAGCATGCGCATGAGCGGATTCTTTCTGAGTGACGCAACGAGGTCCTTCCGCCCCACGATGATCCCCGCCTGACAGGAGCCGAGAAGTTTATCGCCGCTGAAACAGACCAGGTCGGCCCCCTGCGAGAGTTCGGAAGACACCGTCGGTTCGAAATCGGCGCCGAGCCGCTCGTCACGAAGGAGGTTGCCGCTCCCCAGATCGCGCACCAGAAGCACTCCGTCGCGTCTGAGCGAGGAAAGTTCCCTCAGCGACGGTGACGAGGCGAAACCCTCCAGCGCGAAATTTGACCGGTGGGCCGAAAAGAGCATGGCGGTCCGTTCGCTGATGGCGCGGCGATAATCCTCGAGCTCCGTGATGTTGGTGGTTCCCACCTCCACCAGGCGCGCCCCCGTCTGTTCCATGATGTCGGGGATGCGGAATCCGCCGCCGATCTGAATCAGTTCCCCGCGGGATACGACCGCCTCCCGGCCCGAGCCGAACTCCTTGAGGATGAGAAAAACACTCGAAGCGTTGTTGTTGACGATGAGCGCGTCCTCCGCCCCGGTGAGCCTGCACAGCAGTTCCTCGGCAAACCCCCCCCGCCTGCCGCGACGACGCTCCGGCAGGAAGAGCTCGAGATTGCAGTATCCGCCGATAACCGCCGAAAGCTTTTCGAGTATTTCACGCGCGATCGGGGAGCGCCCCAGGTTGGTGTGGATGATGACCCCCGTGCCGTTTATCACGCGCTGCAGTTTTTCACGCCGCTTTAACGCGCAACGCCGGTCTATGTCTTTCCGGATGTCCCCGGGTGAAGGGGTCCCGCCTTCGCGTATCAGAGTACGGAAGGATTCAATGGCTTCCCGGATAACGGACAACACCACCGGGCGGCCCAATTCGGCGACATGCTCCGACGCCTCCGCGAGAAGGGTTTCGACCTGGGGAATCGATCTGTAGAGGTTCTCGGTCTTTTCCATGGGGATACAGCCATGCGGAAGGGGCAGGAATCGAACCTGCCGCTGCAATAAATTGCAGCCTACGGTTTTGAAGACCGCGGGGGCCACCGGACCCCATCCTCTTCCCTGTACTCACGCGGCAGAAGGCCCTTTCTTTGTAGGCAGGGGGTCGGGGTGGTGTCAATGATTTTATTCAGCGCTTACAGCAGGCGTATGACGGGACGATCCGACCGCACGACCTCGCCGATTCGCACAGCCGCTTTCACACCCGCGGCATGGAGCGCGGCGACAAGTCCGTCCGATTCCGCCCGGGGCAGCGCGATGAGGAGCCCGCCCGAGGTCTGGGGGTCGAATGCGATATCGGCACGCTCTCGCCTCACGCCCGGATCGATAACGCAGAGGCTTCCGACGTGGTCGCGGTTGCGGTACATTCCGCCCGGAATGAAGCCCATCGCCGCGTTGTCAGCTGCACCCGGGAGCAGCGGGAGTGTATCCGTTTCAACGCGAACCTCGAGGCCGTCGCTCGCGAGCATCTCCCGCAGATGTCCGGCCAGTCCGAAACCGGTAACGTCGGTACAGGCATGCACCTCGAATCCTTCCAGCACCTCCGCGGCCGCGCGGTTAAGGGTCCGCATGGTTTCGATAAAGGGCCCAATAATCGCCGGGTCCGACTCGCCGGCCTTGAGCGCCGTCCCAATGATTCCGGTGCCAAGCGCCTTCGTAAGCACCAGCGCATCGCCATCACGAAGGCCGCAGTTTTTAAGCGCTTTCGCCGGGTGGACAATACCGGTAACCGAAACTCCGTACTTCAGCTCATCGTCTTCCACGCTGTGGCCGCCCAGCAGCTGCACACCGGCATCTTTGAGCACATCCAGACCACCCTCGAGTATGCGGCCCAGGACATCCATGCTGAACTTTTTGGTGGGAAAACAGACAATATTCATGGCGGTAACCGGTCTTCCGCCCATGGCGTAGACGTCCGACAGTCCGTTCGCGACCGCTATCTGACCGAAGACAAAAGGGTCGTCCACGATGGGCGTGAAGAAGTCCACCGTCTGGATGAGGGCTATCTCGTCGGTCAGCCGGTACACTCCGGCATCATCACTGTTTTCCATTCCCACTATGACGCGATCGTCATAGGGAATGGAAAGGCGCCGCATCACCTGGGCCAGCTCCGCCGGCCCGATCTTGGAAGCTCAACCGGCTCCCTTAACCGATTCGGTGAGGCGCTGCGCGTCGAGTTTTTCGATTTTGCACGAATTGTCCATACGTACATGCTAATTGCCGGTCTGCCGATTGCAAGGATTTTATCCGCGGGCGCGGGACGGAAGCGGGGCCGTCAGTACGTGAAATAATCGTAGGGCTCGGCGAGGTTTTCAATGAGCCGCTGGTCCTGCAGGTTCTTCAGATAACGCCGAAGCCGCTCGTTCTGCGGGTCGCGCTCGAGCAGCTGCCGGACGAGCGCGACGCCCTCGCGGTAGCGCTTCAGCTCGCGCAGGCATTCGACGATCGCGAGCTTTATTTCCGGGTAGTCGGGGTTCAGCGCGTCCGCCTTCCGGTAGAATTCCAGCGCGTTCGCGAACTCGCCGTAGGAGTGGTGAACGCGCGCCAGATCGAACGCGGCCTCGAAAAAATCCGGCTTTATCTGGAGCGCCTTCCTGAGGCTCGCCAGCGCCATACTCCCTTTTTCGAGGCTGAAATACGACATGCCGGTATAGTAATGCGTGGTGTGCGATTCGGTCCGGAACTCGATGGCCTTCGCCATGTACTCGATCGTGCGTTCATACTGCTGTGTCTGAAAGGCGAGCACGCCGAGCCGGTGATACGCGTTGCCGAAGTTCGCCTTGTATTTAACGGCGTTCTCGAGATGCACGCGGGCGTTTGCCGGATCGCCTATCTCGAAATACAGGCTGCCGAGGTTGTACTGGAGAAAGGGATTGTAGGGATTGATCTCGAGCGCCTTGCGGAAATGCACAAGGGCGAAGTGGTACTTGTTCAGCCTGCAGTACAGCGCTCCCAGGCTGTTGCGCGCCCGGGCGTAGTCGGGAGCTATCTCGATGGCTTTCAGGAAGCTCTCCACCGCGCGGCGGTATTCGCCCGCGGCGGACAGGACGAGGCCGGTATAGTAATGGTATTCACGGTCTTTATCGGTCGGGTATTTCCCGGAGAAATCGCGCAGAAGTCTCTCCATTTCGGCCGTTCTGTCGAGAAGATGCGCGCGGCGGATCCTCGCCATGTCGACATCGCGCTGGTATTCGAGCATCAGTTTCCGGTCGAACTGCTCCCCGGTGGAGGCGTCCTTTCCGGCGCCCGCCGGCGGTTCCCTGCGCTCCACGGTGGAGGGGGGAGCGTCTCTGAGCGCCGGTCCTTTCTGTGCGACGGCGGTGCCGTAGGCCGCGAACAGCACCAGCCCCGCGCTAATCGCACGCCTCATCGAAGAAACATTCCTGTATGTGGGAAAGCCTGAGGTCATAGGGTCGAACGCCTCGCACAATATATCAAATAAACAGAAATGCGAGGATACCGTACCCGGCCCCCGGGGTCAAGCGTGATATTCCATGCGGATGCAAGCGGGCGTGCGGGGAGAACCGGGCTCCCCGCACGCAACGGCCGAAGGATTTACATTTCTACGGTGATCGCGGACCCCTGGCC
>JAGODA010000273.1 GCA_017998475.1 Spirochaetota bacterium
GTACTAATGTCCTCTTGATAGTAGAAAGTGAGAAAAACATAAGTCAAATTGTTTTTTTAATTTTTTTATTTTTTTTATTAAATTTTGAAGGGTTACTATTTTTTTATCAAAAACAGTATACAATGTGATTTTTAAGAAATGCCGATACCCGCCCCGGATGTTTATAAAATTTCGAAAAGCCCTCCATAATCCGCCCTGCCGGACCGGGGTAAGCACGGGAACGTAACCGCGCGCGGTGCGTCAAATCCGACCGACCGGTCTGCGAAAAGGAGAGGACTCTATTCCATGCCCGCGTGCACGTGAAAGCGGGCATAAAAACCCTCTCGGCCGATAAAACGGCTGGACGAATCGACGCCCCGCACCGTATTCTTGCCGGCGTAACTTACGAACGATGAAAAAGCGGCGAATTACAACACTGGTATTCACCGCCGTCCTCTTCGCGACGGCCGGCTCGCAAGCCAGGACCATGGACGGCAGATATCCGTTTTTCCCGGGCTTTTCGGCGGCTACGCTCGGCCGCGGCGCGACCGGAGTTTCCGCCGACGGCATACACTCATTCATCCTGAATCCGGCGTCGATAGCGGAGGTGGAGCGTCTGGAATTCGCTCTGGGGCATGGAAGTATCGCCGGGGATTACGGCACTACCGGTATTGTCGCGGCCCTTCCCACTTCGTACGGTACGTTCGGCATCTCCCTCAATTCGATAACGGTCGATCCGCCGCGGGGAGCGCTCGGCACCGCGCGCGTTCTTTCATTCGGGGGGGGAAAGCAATTCACCGACAGGCTCTCCATCGGCGCGGCGTTCGACATGCTGCATGGAACAACGGATGACGGCACGACACGGTACGCGGGAGCCGCGATCGGCGCCCGCTACGCCCTCGACATCTCCCGTACCCTTGGCGGCGGTTTCGGCATATACCGGCCCTCGCTGGGGGCCGCCGGCAGGGCCGGGATACCCTTCGGGACGGAAAAAAAATCCGCCGATATCGGCTTCGCCTCGGCGGGATACGGATTCACCTTCTTCCGGCGCGCCGATTATACCGTCGCTTTCTTTAACGAGGTGGCCGCCCTCAAAGAGCCCGGCGCATACCCGGTAAAATTCGGGATCGAGTCGTGGCTGTACGATACGATCGCGCTCCGTGCCGGACTTACGGCGCCCGGCACATGCGGACATAACGCGCTCAGTCTCGGCGCGGGATGGCGGCTGCAGAGAAGCGACTTTGACGCGCGCCTGGACTATTCGCTCGGTTACGCGCGCGCGGGCGGAGTGACGCATTTCCTCGGACTCACGGTGAGTTACGGGGCGCTCGATCGCGAGCCGCCGGCCGTAACGATAACCCCGGTCGAGGCCTTCATCTCTCCGAACTACGACGGCAGACAGGATTTTATCATCTTTAAAACCGCCGTTCGCGACGCAAGCCGCATCAGGGGATGGCGCCTGCAGATCCTCGCCCCCGATGGAGGGGTTGTCCGCGAATACCGCCTCTCCGACCGCGACATGGAAGAGAGAATGACGCCGCGCGCCTTCATGAAAAGGATATGGCAGAAAAAGGAATCGACCGTGGTCCCCGAGTCGGTTCTGTGGGACGGGACCGACGCGCGGGGCCGCGTGGTGGCAGACGGCCGTTACCGGTATTCGTTTATCGTATGGGACGAACGCGATAATATCTCGGCGGCCCGCATAGGCGTCGTTCATGTCGACACCACTCCTCCCTCGATCGAGCTTTCGACCGACGATCGTCTTTTCTCGCCCAACGGAGACCGTAAAAAGGACACTTTCACCGTTGTCCAGTCGGCCGCCTCCGCTCCGGACGACCAGTGGTTCGCCGGATTCCGCGACGCGACGGGGAGGACGGTAAAGAGCTACCGCTGGAGCGGAATCGACATCCCGCGCAGAGTCGTCTGGGACGGCACGACGGATGGAGGTGATCCGGCCCCCGAAGGACTCTATACCTATTACATCGAATGCGCCGACCGGGCCGGCAACGGAACGTCGGGCACCATCGGCGAGATCACCCTTACCCGATTGTACGAAACTGCCGACGCCGCCGCGTCGCTTCGTCATTTTTCCCCCCCCCTTCACCGGGAGGCCTCCTTCCTCCTTTCGCTTTCGTCCGTAGCCGGTCTCGAGGAATGGAAGCTCACGATAGAGAACGGGGATCGCAAACCGGTCCGGGAGTTCACCGGCAGCGCTCCGCTCGAGCGTATCGTCAAATGGGACGGCAACGACTCCGCGGGCAAGGCGCTCCCCGACGGCGTGTATTATTATACGCTGACGACGCGCTTCGCCAGCGGCAACACTCCCTCGTCATACGCGAAGGAGATCGTTCTCGACGGCACATCCCCCTCGCTGTCGCTGCGTTACTCGCCGTCGCTTTTCTCCCCCGACGGCGACGGCTCGAACGACACGCTGACGCTGTATCCCTCGGCGGTCGACGGGTTCGGAATCGCGCGATGGTCGCTATCGATATATTCGAACGCAGGGGACCTGTTCAAATCCTTCGGCGGACAGGGGACCCCGGCCCACGAGATACTGTGGGACGGCATGAGTACCGGGGGCGAACTCGTCGAATCGGCCGCCGACTATTTTATCGAGATGGAGGCCTACGATGTCGCCGGGAATCACGCAAAGAGCAGGAAGCTCCGGCTCCCGGTCGACGTGCTGGTGATGGTGACCGAGAGGGGCCTGAGAATACGGATCAGCAACATCGAGTTCGCCTTCGACAGCGCACAGCTCACCGGGAAGGCCTTTCCCATCCTCCGCCGCGTGGCCGACATACTCGACCGCTACGGCTCGTACAGCGTCCGGATCGAGGGCCACACCGACGACATCGGAGAGGAGGAATACAACCTCCGGCTCTCCGAGGAACGGGCCAAGGCGGTCATGGACTACCTCGTCTCCAGGGGGATATCGCGGCAGCGCCTGAGTTTCAGGGGGATGGGCGAGACCGCGCCGTTCCTGCCCAACACCGGCGCGGAGAACAGAAGGCGCAACCGCCGCGTGGAATTCATCCTCATAAGGGACGAGACGCGTGAATAGCCGCCCCTTCCACATCGTGTTCACCGATCTGGACGGCACCCTGCTCGATCACCACGACTACAGCCACGAGCGTTCGATGCCCGGGTTGGCGCTGCTGCGCGACTCGGGTATCCCGCTCGTTCTCGTCTCGAGTAAAACCGCCGCCGAGATGGAGGCGCTGCGCCGCGAGCTCGATCTCGCCGGACCCTTCGTCTGCGAGAACGGCGGCGGTATAGTCTTCCCGGCGGAACCCGGAAAAGACGCGCGGATCGAAGCGATGGGACTGAGCGCCGCCGAGCTCGCCGCACGCGCACGTCTTCTCGAGCACGCGATCGGCGCGAAGGCGCGGCTCCTCACCGACATGCCCCTGGACGAGATCGCGGCGCGGACCGGGCTCGATCGCACGGCCGCCGCCCTGGCCAGTGAGCGCTCTTTCACCGTGCCGTTTCTGACGGCCGACGGCTCCACCGTGGACCTCGGAGAGGCCAACCGGCTGCTCGCACAGGAAGGGCTTGCCGTGACACGCGGCGGAAGGTTCTACCACCTGGGAACGGCGGGCGTCGATAAGGGGCGGGCCGTAATGAGGATACGCGAGCACTACCGGCCGGCGGCCGGTGGATCGGAAATCGTCACGACAGGACTAGGGGACAGTGAAAACGACCTGGCGATGCTGAAGGCCGTTGACCGCCCGGTGCTGGTGCGCAAACCGGATGGAAGCGTTATCGAAACGGATCTGGAGGTGATGGTTACCGAGCGGAGGGGGCCCGAGGGCTTTACCGAGGCGATCTTCAGACTTTTTCCGGGCACGGCCTAGTCCACCACCTCCATTTTTTCCTCGACATATTTCTCGAATTCCTCGCGCGTCATCCTGCCCTCGTAAAGCGGCCAGAGGCTTTCCTTGAGTTCTTCGATGCTCTGAAATTTCGCGCCGTCTATCTTATACCGCGCCATCAGTCAGTTCCCCATAACAGTTTTTGTGAACGCCCCGAACATGAACTCATTCCAGCATAGCGCGCGGGGGGGCGGCGTTCACGGAAAAAACCCGACCTTCCCCGGTTTTCGGCCGCAACAGGCCCGGGACCTGCGCCTATTCAATATTGTACTTCTTCATCTTCTCGTACAGAACGCTGCGGCTGATGCCGAGAAGGCGCGCCGCCTTGGCCTTGTTGTTCCGCGCGAGGTCGATGACGCGCACGATATGCTCCTTCTCGAAAGAAGATACGGCCCGCGCGAGGTCCGGCTCGAACGAAGCGGGCCCCGCCCCTCCGTCCTTGCTTTCGGGAAGAATATGCAGGATTGTGCTCGCCGCTATCCGGTTCTGGCTCTCGAGCACCAGCGCGTATTCGATGAGATGCTCGAGCTCGCGGACGTTCCCGTTCCAGCCGCGCCGCTTGAGGATTTCGAGGGCCTCATCCTCGATAAAGTCGATCTTCTTTCCAAGCTCGCGCGAATACTTTCGTATGAAATGCTCCACGAGATACGGGATATC
>JAGODA010000274.1 GCA_017998475.1 Spirochaetota bacterium
TGACAGAGCGGCTCGACCGACGGCTCGCCGTCTTTCCGATCGACCGCTTCCTCCGATATTCAATTCCGTTCAGGCTGCCGGCCGAAACAATCGATTACTTCACATCGGTTGCGGACAGGCGCGGTGAATGCGCCTTCATGTACGGTGACGACGGCGAAAAATTCGGAATGTGGCCGGGAACGTACAAATGGGTTTTCGAGGAAAAGTGGCTGGTAAATTTCGTGGAAGCGGTGCTACGCGAAGACTGGATAGAGACGACGCTTCCTTCCGAATACGTGCGGGACAATCCTCCGCTGGGGAGGGTGTATCTGACACAGGGAAGCTACTTCGAGCTTTCCGAGTGGGCGCTCCCCTCCAAGGTCGCGTCGAGACTGGTTGAACTGCACAGGGAAATCAAAGAGCAGAACAGGGAGAAGGATTTTTATCCCTTCCTCAAGGGAGGGGTGTGGAACAATTTCCTCATTAAATATCCCGAATCGAACGCGCTCAATAAACGCACTCTGTTGTTGAGTCGGGAACTCGACGCTCTCGAGAGCGAGAAGGGCCTGCGGCTCGATGAGGCGAAAAGAGAGCTGTATAAAAGCGAGTGCAATTGCGCGTACTGGCACGGCCTTTTCGGCGGGGTGTATCTGTCGAGCCTGCGTCACGCCCTTCACAGGAATCTCCTCTCCGCCGAGGGGCGCTACATGGAGGCGCGGGCGATAAAGGGGCTCGAACTCGTGGATGACGACATCTGGAACGAGGGAACGAACCAGGTGCTGGTGCGCGGTGCAGGCATGGCCGCGACAGTTGCGCCCTCCCACGGCGGCGCGATCGCGGAGTTCGGACTTTACTCCCGGGGATTCGACATTTTCGCCGTCATTCCACGCCGATACGAGGCCTATCACGAGACCCTCAGGCAATATAACGAGGACGAAACCCATGGCGAGGAGGTCCGATCGATCCACGATATGGTCGTGGTCAAGGAGAAAGGGCTGAAGGATCGCCTGGTCTACGACTCCTGCAGGCGGTATTCGTTCAAGGACCTCGTCCTGCGCGGGCTTCCCTCGGCGGAGGACCTCATGAACGGCAGGGCGGACGTGATTGAAATGGGGAATCTGCCCTACGCCAGTACTGTGGAGGAAAAGAAGAAAGAAGTCCGCATACGGCTTGAGCGACGGCATGTCTTCGACGGGGAGAAGGTCGAGGTCAGTAAACGATTTTCGTTCGGCGCGGCCGCCGCCGCGCTGGAGGCGTCATATGCCGTTCGGGCTCCGGCGGGAACGATTTTCGGGGTGGAGCTCAACATCAACCTGCTCGCCGCACACGACGAGGAACGGTATTACGAGATTCCGGGCCTCGCGAGAGAGGACTCATACCTGGACGGAACGGGCATTTCACGCGGGTTGAGCTCGTTCGCCCTGCTTGACCGGTACACGGGAATGCGGATCCAGATCGAATCCTCTCGGTCCTTCGACCTTCTGCGCTATCCGATATACACGGTTTCGCAGTCCGACAGGGGTTTTGAAAAGAACTACCAGGGGTCATCGCTCGTGCTGGGATACGCGATGGAAGAGGAGTCGCTTGAATTTGAAATAAAACTTTCAATCGGGTGAGCGTATCCCGTGGTAATGACTATAGGGGTCACTCTCTTGGAGGCTGGGTGAGGTTTTTATGCACCGCCCGGTAATGCAGGGGGCACTGCATCACCATCGTCGTGTAAATATATTCGTCCTTCTGCTGCATCATTGAATTCACATGCGCTACCAGGTCGCGTACCTCGAAGTCGGACCGAAGTGAACCCCGTTCGATGTCGTGCCCCACTATTTCCTTGATGAACTCGACGTATGAATTGACGAACTCGGCGGCAATGTCCCTTTCCGGATTGCCGCCCGCGGAGCTTTTTAACGCGGAGATGATGTTTTCCTGCGACAGAAGCGTCACCGCCTCTTCGGTAACGACGCCGCGATTGAGATTGTCGTCCATTGTGCGATACTCCATATTCCTGCCGATGTGCCTGCCGGGGGCGCGGATGCGACCCTTTCCGCATGATTAAGAGTATACGGGGCCGCTTAATTCACAAGCTTTTTGTTCTGAGGGAAATAAAAAAAGGGGGCATTTTCTGAAACGCCCCCCTTTTCGCGAAAAGAAAAAAATTTACTTCTTTTCTTCGGCAGGTTTCTCGGCAGGAGCGGCCGCTTCGTCTTTAACGTCTTCGGTGACGGCGGGAGCGGGAGCTTCTTCCTTCTTGCAGCCTACGAACGAGAAGCTGAACGCGAAGGCGAGAACCATTGCGAGCGACAGAACAAGAATGTTCTTCTTCATTTGATCTAACCCCTATAAAGGTATATTTTTACGACATCATGACCTAAACCGCAACGGTGGAAAAAAATCAAGTAAAAATACAAAAAATATAACTGATGCATTATGTCTCATTGAGTGCGGTAAGGCGCGTGTGCCGGGAATGCGCACCTCACGTGTGACGAACGTTATCGCGGAGAAGGGGTGTAGGTACAGCGCGACGTGTCGGATTCCCACACGGTGACCGACTCCAGGGAGACCGTACCCGGGAGCGGGATGAGCTCGTCCTGAAAGCGGCGCGCGATGTACGCGGCTATGTTCTCGGAGCTCGGATTGTCGGAAAGAAAGCCCGGGTGTTCGTTCAGGTTGCGGTGGTCGAGGTCGGCGAGAATGAGACGGAGTATTTTTTTCAGATCGCCGAAATCGATGAGCAATCCCGTATCGTTCAGGTTCTCGCCGCGTACACTTACGACGACCTTCCAGTTGTGGCCGTGCAGGTTTTCGCATTTCCCGCTGTAGCCCCTCAGTTGATGCGCCGAGGCGAAACTGTCTTCAACCGTCAGAATATACATGTTGTTCCTTCTTGGGGCCGCGCCCGTTCGTCAGACGAAACGACCGAGAGCGCGGGTGATTTTTTCTATCTCCTTCCTGGTGAGGGTCGGGTAAATCGGAAGCGCATAGAGCTTCTTCGAGAGCCTGTCGCTGTGCGGATAGTCGAGGGCCCTCAGTGACAGATGGGCGTGCAGCGCGACCGGCAAGGGCCGCAAGACCTCTATTCCGCTCTTCTTCCAGTATTTCTCGATTTTTTCTGCGGGAGCGTCGAAAAGGATGGGAAAGGACTGATACACGAAGGATTCACCGAACGCGTACGGGGCGCGGTGGGGCGTTGTCTTGAGGGCTTCGAGGTACGCGCGGGCAATCTCTCTGCGGCGTCGTATAAAATCAGGGAGCCTGGAAAGCTGTGAAAGCCCCATGGCGGCCTGGAAGTCGGTCATGGTGTAGTCGAAACCGATCCGCTCGGGTGTCGGTCCGCCGCGCAGTTCGCGCATTGCGGAAAAATACCGGGAATTGTCGGTCAGCACCATGCCGCCGTTACCGGTGGTGATGACCATAGACGGGGCGAAGGAAATCACGCTGATGGCGCCGCTCTGCCCGGCGGGCCGCTCGTCACATTCGGATCCGATTGCGTGGGAGGCGTCCTCGATAAGCGGTACCCCGATTTCCCTGAGTTCGCCCATCGGCGCGTGGAACCCGAAGGTGTGGGCGACAACGATGGCGCGGGTTTTGTCGGTAATCCTGGTCTTTATCTCGTCCACGGAGGGGAAGAGGGAGCCCTCGGCCACGTCGGCAAGCACCGGTGTGCCGCCTGCCTGTCGCAGCGCGCTCAGCGCCGCGGGTTCGAAGTAGGACGGTAACACAATTTCGTCACCGCGCTGAATGTCGAGTGCCAGAAAGGCGAGGTGGTATGCCGCGGTGAGCGAGTTCACCGCCAGGGCATGCCTCACACCCGTGAGGTTCGCTATCTCCACCTCAAGGTTTTTTACCGCTTCGCCGGGCTCGAGACGCTCGCTTATCAGGCAGTCGAGTACGCTTTCGAGTTCCTTCCGGGTGATGGTGGGTTTGCTGGATACGATGCTCATCCTTTACCTCGCCTGGTCGCTGACAGGGTATAAAGCAAATCGCGTCCGAAGCTCTCCGGTCAAGAAGGATTTTTTATATCAAGGCCTTTTTTGGCGCTTCCGATAATTCAATCAGATGAACGTCTGGAGGTACGATACGATGACGAGCACACGCAGGATAGCATTCGTCCTGGGAATCGTGGCGGCGATTACCATCGGCGCCTGCGCGCCAAACAGGGCGCTGACCAAGGACAGGTTGTTGGGAAGGGAGACGCCGCAGAAGCAGAGCGGTGATGAATTCGTATATAAATACGAGGATGCCGATGAAACCGCGTACGAGCCAGCCCGGACGCCGAGGGCCTCGGCGGTCCGCCAGACGGCTAAAACCGACAAAGAGTACGGCATTCGTGATGATGAAAGCGCGGACACGCCCCCGCGGAAAGAGAAATTTTTCCAGACCGGAATGGCCTCATGGTACGGAAGGGAATTTCACGGACGTATGACGGCCTCGGGCGAAAGGTTCGACATGAAGGCCCTTACCGCGGCGCACAGGACGCTCCCGTTCGGGACGACCGTCGTGGTCAAAAACCTTGATAACGGCGATAC
>JAGODA010000275.1 GCA_017998475.1 Spirochaetota bacterium
TGCTGCTCAGCAATGACCCGAACGAGATCCACTACCACACGGGAATAATAATAATCATAATATTCGGGAATATCGTCGTAGGCCTGAGATTCGTCACGGCGCTGGTCTGTTCCGCGATCGTGCTCGCTCTGTATTCGGCATTGCTCCCCATCGCCACGACAATGTCCGTTGAGGCCATAATCAACCATTCGCTGGTCCTTTCGACGGCGGTCGTAATGAGCCTTATAGGCAACTACCAGATGGAAGCCGAGCTCAGGCGGGTATTCCTGATGAGCCTTCTCAACAGGGCCGAGTCTATAAAACTCGCGCAGACCAACAGGACCCTGGAACAGCTCTCGATTTCGGACCCGCTTACCGGTCTCTATAACAGGCGGTATTTCGACGCGGCCCTCGAAAGGGAGTGGCGCGGAGCACAGAGAAGCGGGAAGCCCCTTTCACTGCTTTATATCGATATCGATCATTTCAAATTATATAACGATACCTATGGCCATAAAACCGGTGATGGCTGCCTGGTAAAAGTGGCCGAGACCATCCGGTGCGCGGCGAAGAGGCCGTACGATGTCTGCGCACGCTATGGAGGGGAGGAGTTCGTGGCCCTTCTGCCGGGAACGGATCTGGAACAGGCAGCCGCCGTCGCGGAAAGGATCCGTACTGGGGTCGAGAAGATGTGTATAGCTCACGAGAGCTCACATACTTCCGCCCATGTGACGGTGAGCATAGGGCTTGCGGGTGGAATTACCAACACCATCCCGGGGCCGTATTCGCTGATGGACGCCGCCGACAACGCCATGTATCAGGCAAAGCGCGAAGGGCGAAACAGGGTGTGCGCATTCAGGGGCCTGGAGTGATATTCACTCATTGCGCAGAGGTCGGGAGCGCGATCAGCTGAACTCCCGCATTGACTTATTGAGCATTTCCGAGGTCTTGCTGATATTCAGGAGCGTAAGCTCGATCGACCCTATGGCCTGTGCCTCTCTCTGGAGAGACTGGGTTATCGTCTCCATGGTTTCTTTATTGACCGCTATATCGCCGGCAAGAGAGGTAAGGCAGGGCGCGATGCTCTCGGCCCCTTTTGCCACGTTGCGCACGTGAAGCTGCACGGTATCCACCAGCTTTTTCGAGTTCTCGGCCAGCTTCCTGACCTCTCGCGCGACAACCTCGAAACCCCTGCCGGCGTCACCCGCCCTCGCCGCCTCTATCGAGGCGTTCAGGGCGAGCATCTGTGTCTGGTCAGCTATTTCTTCTATCGCGCCTATCACCTCGGTGATGTTCCGAAGAGCGTGATCGAGCTCCGCCGATACGCCGATGCTCTCCGAGGCGTTTCTCGCTTCCTGCGTCATCGCGTCCTTCAGGCGGACCACCATGGAGCTGATGCTGTTGATCGAGGTGGTGACGTGCTGGGTGTCTTCCGTAATCCGCTTGAGGTCTTCATTCAACTGGCTGGATATTTCCGTGAGGCGCGCGTTCAGACTCCGATACCGAATTATGGTCATCTGCTCCATGATATCCTTTATCGACGCGAAGGTGGGAACGCGGTGCGCCCCGATAACGGTAACATCGGGGGAAAGCGAGTTTTTATACTTCTCGTAAAGGACGCTGTCGGCGCCGACATAGATAAGCGCCCCTATTACATATCGCGCGCTTTGGAGTCTTCGGCGGGTTTCCTCCTCCGGGATTTCGCTGAAAGGGATGATCTCGAACTTAATCCCGTCGATACCGTGCTGTAGGCAGTATTCTCTGATCATTTCCGCCTGGGCCGTATTATTGTTAAAAATGAAGCTTGTCTCTCCGCGCGGTATTCCCGCCACCCTGACATAGAAGTGAGCGTCCGGGATGAGCTCGAGAATCACGATCTTTTCCCTGGGGACGATGCCGGAGGCCTGTTTGACTCGCGTGGGAAGACAGAGGAACAGGTCGGCGGCCTGTTCTGGTTTAAGATCATCGACTCCCAGTGCGTCGGCCTCGAGTTGTTCGCCAAAAACATCGTGCGCTTCGCGGCGCAGTTCATCGGCCACAAGCCGTGAGCTTCCGACGGTAACGACTCTCATTTTTGCCATATAATACCAGAAGAAATATGTTATATTATGCTACAGAAGTGTCCCACAAATCCGGTTAAACGTCAACTCTGAAATTGTATGGTTGTTAGAGACCGGTTCCGGACTCTGGCCGCTCCCGCCTCCATGCGGCTCCAAGGTCCATCGGAATGGTTTAGGTGAGATGTGAATTCCGTTTTCGTCGCCTGGTTTTCCGTTTTGCAGTCGAATGTATCGGTCATCCTGCAGGTGACAGCAATCGGTGTTCGTTACTGTTGACGCGGCGGGCCCGAGACCCGACGGTGGATGACTGTAATGATTTCAGCCGGGAATACGTGGAGAGAGATCGGGTATTCAGGCGTCGGGAGCGTTCATACCGGCTTCGTTCCTGTATTTCCACTGGTCTTTCAGGTGTTTCTTGATGTCATCGTCCTGTATGTATCCGAGGCCGACGAGTATTTCGCCGAGCAGGCCGCCGTTTTCTTTCTGAAATTCCAGGGCTTCCTGAAGCTGTTCCGTGGTGATCTCACCCGCTTCCACGAGTATTTCACCGAGTAAACCTGACATGTTACTATCTCCGAAAGTAATGTTGTCGCATATACCGCTCCGGCGCCCGCCGGCCGCAGGCGCCATGGAAACTGATTATATCCCTCCGTACGTATATTTACCATTTATTTTTTCCCGGAAGGCATGTATCCGCCCGGGGCCGATACCGCGACGCGGCCTTTCGCGCACAGGTTCCATCGTAATAGTAAATTAGAATTGACGATGCCCCGCACATTGTGTATCTTCTAGGCCGATACCGCGGGACTCCTGCGGTATTGTCGTTCGGCGGTAATTCCGCCGGATGTCAGTTGGTTCCTTTATATCATTACACTGGAGAGTCAGATATGAGATGCATGAAAGCAGTGCTGTTGGCGTGCGCGGTATTGCTGGTCCTCCCGGCCTCTGGATATGCGCTCCTCGATGTCGGAGTATATGGAGGATATTCCTTCGCCGGCGAGATCGAAATCGAATCGAGCAGCCCTAAAACGACGGGCCCGGAGTTCGGAGCTTTCGCGCACTATAACACCGGATTGCCGCTGCTGCTCACATTCGGAATCGGCCCGTTTTACCAGCAGACCTACCTGAGTTACGATTTTATGAACAACGATTACGACGCCACCCGGAGGATGCTGGGGCTTGATGTATACCTACAGCTCGAGCTTCCGATCATAATTCATCCTTTCGTAAGAGGCGGCGTCGCGGTAAAGGAATGGCTGAAGCTCGAAGGTGGGGGCGAATCAACAACAAAGAGCGAGTATTTTAAAAGCTACTACGGGGGCCTGGGTGCGGCGTTCAAGGTGTTCCCGCTGGTCAGTTTTTTCGGCGAATACCTGTATACCCGTTCAAAACAGGAAGACGGCATAGTTGTTAAAGGCAACGCCATCCACGCGGGCGCGAAGCTCACGCTGTAATGGTATCACTCCGCGGGGTGCTCGGCACCCCGCTCTCCCTTGTCGCTAGCGGTACGTCGAAACAATTTTCGGATCGTCCCCGTCCCATTTCAGTTGCGTCCTCAATCTCATTACCGCGCTCCTCGAGCGTATGAAGCGTCCCGCTTCGTGATCGCGAAGCATGATGTTCATTCTGTCGCTTCCGGCCCTGATTGTAAGTACATAGGATTCAACAGGCGAAAACCGGCTTTTATGAATGCTCGAAACGTCAACGAAAAGAGTCCTGATGCCGGGAGGCCGCGATATCTTCCCCGTAAAGAGTGACGGCAGATGCGAATGGCCCGACATCCAGAGATCGACCGGATGAGTTCTCAGTACCTCGATAAATCGCGACGATTCGGCTATTCTCATGGTCGGATTTATCGTGCTCGGCAAGCCGCTTCCATGAAGGGCGCCGTGCGTAACCGTAACGAGTATTCTGCCCTGGTTCTCAACCACAAGATCGCGCCACCATTGAAACGCCCCGTCCGAGATATCGGTCACCGCGCTGCGTATCTCGTCGGACATCAGTATTATGAGCATATTGCCGGCAGCAACGGCATAATGAAGCGGTTTGCCGGTATATTTCTGATAGGCCGCAATATCGTTCTGGTCGTGATTGCCGGCAATCTCAAACCACCAGGGTATCCCCGAACCCCCGCGAAGGTCCGCCAGCCAGCGATGATATTCGGAAGCACCCTCCCGGCGATGCACCAGGTCGCCGGCGACTATAGCCATGCGGATGCCGGGCACGCCGGCAGTCATGTCGGCAACGGCGGTTTCGTAATGTGATTTTTCTTCGGGCGAGCGCGGCTGTATATCGGAGTGGGCCCATATGCGAAGGTACACATCCTGGCCGCCGACGAGGTTTGTGGCCGGGTCGACTGTGCCGCATCCGATGAGTATGGCCGCGACCAGGAACGGTAACGCGATACGGACATGGTGTGCGAACAGAGTGATATGCATGATATGAAAGA
>JAGODA010000276.1 GCA_017998475.1 Spirochaetota bacterium
CCGTATGATATACCATTTTACATCCCCGGAAGGCCCCGAAAGGCGACATTGGCCAATGTCGCTTTCCGGGGCCTTCCGGGAAACGTCGCTGGTAACATACCGAAAAGCCCGGGTGGTGTCAACCGTTTTGGCCATAAGCTCATTGTATCAATCTCCCCCTCTCCTTTTTTCCGAGATTAATGGGAGAGGGGGCAGGGGGTGAGGGCATTCGTCGCCTTCGGCCAAATAATGATTGAAATACCGCGCCGTATGTGTAGCATGTGCGGCGATACCATGAAGACGCCCGCCGCGACAATCGCCCGTGTGCTGTTCGCCGCCTTCCTCGCGCTCGCGTGGAGCGGCGCGCTGTCCGCCGATGACGCTCCCGCCGCGCCTCCCGCGGAGAAGAAGGCCGAATCGCCCGAGGTCAAACAGTCGGATGCCGTTAAAAAGGAAACCCCCGCGGAGAAGGCCCCGGACGCCGTCGTTAAGGAGAAGAAGGAAGAAAAAGCGACTCCACCTGCCGTAAAGGCGCCCGCGGCCAAAAAGCCCGCGGCACCGGCTAAGCGGCCCGCGCGGAAGAAACCGCCGGCGAAAAAAGCGCCCGCGAAAGGTGCGGTCGCGCCGGCGAAACCGGTGGAAAAGGCGAAGGAAGCCGCTCCCGGCGACAAAAAGCCGGATGATGGCAAGGAAGCGCCCGCGTCGAAGGATGCAAAACCGGCGGAAAAAAAGCCGGCGGCGAAGAAAGGGCCCGAAAAACGCGCGGCGGAAAAAAAGCCCGCCCCACAGGCAAAAAAAGAGGCCGTAAAGGAAACGGAACCGGAGGCGGACATCGCACCGCCCGCCGCCTATTACCGCGTGATGCGCGCGGACACCGACGATTCCGTTTTCGCGGACTGGTCGGCACCCCGCACAGCGGCCGAGCTTCGCAACTGGGCGAAGACGCAGGATCTGGCGCTGGCCGAGGACGCGCCGCCGCTTGCCGTGGGGAAGGCGCGTTTCGTCGAGCGCTACGGCTCCACGCTGAAGCTCGACGGTCTTAACCGCAACGCGAAGTACCGGCTGTTTCTCGATTTCGTGGCGTTCGACGACACCGCGCGCTTCAACGCCCCGGCCGCGCTCGAAATCTACGCCGACGGGCTTTTGCTCAAGCGCCTCTCGTTCGGCGAGCTCAGCCCGCGACGCAACCCCGTTGTCCTCGAGATTCCCTACCAGCTCGCGCTGGACGGCTCGGTCACGGTGCTCTTCCGCGAGTACAGCCGCACCGCCGGCTTCTTCGGCCTGTGGGACGCGGTGCTCACCGACCAGTACGCGCTTCCGGCGTCGTTCGAGGGGCCCGCGCCGAAGCGCGCCGAGCCCAAAAGCATGCGGGTGAAGGACGATGTCATCGAGGCGAAGCCCGCGCTGAAGAAACGGCCCGCGAAGATTCCTCCCGCGAAGAAGAAGGACGCCCCCGCCGGGAAGGCCGCGCCGAAGGAGAAGGCCGCGGAGAAGAAGGACGATGCCGCGAAGCCCGGCAAGGCTCCCGCAGCTAAAAAGGCCGATGAGGGCATTGCGCCTCCGGCCGACGAAAAGCCCGCCGGGGACCAGACGAAAAAAGAGCCCGTGGCCCCGGAGTTAAGGGACACGCCGGGCGTAAAAGACCCGGACGCGCCGACCGGTCCCGCCGCGCCGCGGCAGCCGGAATAGGGCCGCCGGACGCGACCGCATTACACATACATCCTCGAACCCGTGTACGATCAATGAGCGTCGATAATTGATTCCATTCGCTTTCGGAAACGGTCCATTCCGGATGGTGTTCGGAATGCAGGTGACATCTCCGCTCCAATGGTCAGGTCCTATTTTTTTTCGCGCGGGCGAATTTATTTGACAAAAAAAAGACCCCTTAATTAGAGTTGTCACGAATATCGGCGCTTATGTCGCACGATTATCCGCGGTGCAGGGCGAGGCTTCACGGCGTTCGTTTGGATCGACGGTTTTTATGATTCTATAAAAACGGGTGGTACCATGGGCAAGGACCTGGAAAAGGATTTCGACGATGAGGTATACGAGGACGAGTACTATGAGGAGCACTTCGAGGAAGAGGAACTCATCGGCGAAGACGAGATAGTCGACACCGTGGAGAGGGACATCGAAGAGGACGAGGAGATCGAGGAAGAGGACGTCCTGGTGGACGACGACGAGGAATGGGAAGACAAAAAGAACACCCGCAAGGTCGAGGTCAGCTACGCCTGCGAGGATTGCGACTATCGCTGGGAAGACGTCATCATTAAAAAGAAAAACCGGCTCGAGGACGACGAGGAGATCGACGTTATCTGTCCCATGTGCGGCTCCACCAACATCACGCAGATATGAGTCAACGGGTCATACGAATCCGGGGCGCTCGCGAGCACAATCTCAAGAACATCTCGATAGACCTGCCCAGGGACGCCCTCGTGGTTATCACGGGGCTTTCCGGGTCGGGCAAGTCGTCGCTCGCCTTCGACACCATTTACGCCGAGGGGCAGAGGCGCTACGTCGAATCGCTCTCGGCGTACGCGCGGCAGTTTCTGGGGGTGATGGAAAAGCCCGACGTGGACTTCATCGACGGCCTGTCGCCCGCCATCTCGATCGAGCAGAAAACGACCCACCGCAACCCGCGCTCCACCGTGGGGACCGTCACCGAAATCCACGATTACCTGCGCCTGCTCTACGCGCGCGTGGGCGTGCCGCACTGCCACAAATGCGGAAAACGCATCGCCTCGCAGTCGATCGACCAGATCGTCGAATCGATACTGACGCTTCCGCAGGGAACGAAGCTCCAGATACTCGCTCCCGTCGTGCGCGGGCGCAAGGGCGAGCACGAGGAACATTTCGCCTCGGCGCGCAAGAACGGCTTTACCCGCGTGCGCGTGGACGGCGGGACGAGGGAGCTCGATGAGGAGATAAAGCTCGAAAAGAACAAAAAGCACAATATAGAGGTCGTCGTCGACCGCATAGTGATAAAAGAGGGAGTGCGCTCGCGCGTGGCCGACTCCGTGGAGACGGCGATCGGACTGGCCGGCGGGCTTGTAATCGCCGACATCGACGGGCAGGACCGGCTCTACTCGACGAGCCTGTCGTGCCCGGACTGCGGTGTCTCCATCCCCGAGCTTTCGCCGCGCATGTTCTCGTTCAACAATCCCTACGGCGCCTGCCCCAAATGCAGCGGCCTGGGATTCATCATGCAGTTCGATCCGGAGTTCATCGTCTCCGATCCCGACAGGTCGCTGTACGAAGGCGTGCTCGAGGTGTGGGGCAAGACCACAAGCTACTGGTACCGGGAGCAGATCGAGACGCTCGAGAAGAATTTGAAATTCGACGCGCGCACGCCGTGGAAAAAGCTCCCCAAAAAAATTCGGGACGTCATCCTCTTCGGCTCGGGGGGGCAGAAGATCGATTACGACATCAAGCGCTACGACGCCGAGTACAAATTCTCGCGCTCGTTCGAGGGGGTCATCCCCAATCTCGAACGGCGCTACCGCGAGACAAAATCCGAGGAGATGCGCGAGTGGATGGAAAAGTTCATGTCCAACCGCGTCTGCGACGAGTGCGGCGGCAAGCGCCTGAGGGTGGAGAGCCTGTTCGTGCGGGTGGCCGGAAAGCCCATCGACGAGGTGTCCGCCATGTCGATCCGCGCGGCGGCCGCCTTCTTCGAAAACATCGAGCTCGGCGAGACCGAGGCGCGCATCGCCTCCCAGGTGCTCAAGGAGATTCGCAAGCGGCTCGGATTTCTGAACGACGTGGGGATCGACTACCTGACGATGGACCGCGCGGCCGGGACGCTTTCGGGCGGCGAGGCCCAGCGCATACGCCTGGCCACGCAGATCGGCTCGAGCCTTATGGGCGTGCTCTACATTCTGGACGAGCCGAGCATCGGCCTGCACCAGCGCGACAACCAGCGCCTGCTCGCCACGCTGAAGTACCTGCGCGACCTGGGCAACACGGTGATCGTCGTGGAGCACGACGAGGAGACCATCCGCGAGGCCGACTACGTGGTGGACCTGGGGCCGGGCGCGGGCCTGGAGGGAGGGTACGTGGTCGCGGCGGGGACACCGGCCGAGATAGCGAAGGACGACGGGTCCCTCACCGGGCGCTACCTTTCGGGGAAGGAGCGCATTCCCCTGCCGGCGAAACGCAGGGAGCCGCGCGGCTTCATCGAGATAAAAGGCGCGCGCGAGAACAATCTGCGGAAGATCGACGTCGCGTTCCCGCTCGGCGTACTCTCGTGCGTAACCGGGGTTTCGGGCTCGGGTAAGTCGACGCTCGTCATCGAGATACTCTATCGCGCTCTCTCCTCCCTGGTCATGAAATCCAAGGAGCACCCGGGCGCGTTCGACAAGATCACCGGCGTGGAGCATATCGACAAGGTCATCGACATAGACCAGTCGCCCATAGGGCGCACGCCGCGCTCGAATCCCGCCACCTACACGGGCCTTTTCACGCCCATCCGCGACCTCTTTACCCAGCTTCCCGAGTCGAAGGTG
>JAGODA010000277.1 GCA_017998475.1 Spirochaetota bacterium
CGGCACCAGCAACCCGATAATCCCAAGCACGCATTTTTCGGCCGGAGACGGTGATTCGCCAAGATCCCTGTTTCTGTGCCCGGTTGTATTCATAAGAATATACTTCATCGCCTTTTTTGATTCGCTCTCCTCGACGGCGGTACAGATCAGTTTGGTTGCGTCCGCTACGAGCCTGAAGGGAGGTCCGAATATTCCTCTTAAAGTCAGGTTATGCCCGAGACAGGAGATGACGGCGTCGCATCCCTCGAGATATTCCGCCATCTCGCTCCTGCTTATCCGTGAAATATCAGCGGCGGTTATAAGCGAAAATTTTCCGTGAGACCGGATTGCCTCAGGCAGTTTTTCCGGAAATCGGACGATCGCTCTTACCCGCTCCCCTCGATCCAGCAATTGTTTTACGACAAGTTTTCCCGTCGCGCCGGTCGCTCCCAGAACCAGAACCGTCATATACTCACCCGTTTTATTTTTTTAAGGCCGCTCCATTTCAAGCGGCGCTTTCCGTATCGTGTGCGGAATCACAGTCTTTTCCCCATTATAATATCCGGCCTGTTCAGGCCGCTCGCGTCCGGGACGACGCCGATTATCGTATATCCCTTCTTTTTATAAAATTCAAACGGATGGCCGCCGAGGTTGACGATATTTTCAATTTCGTAAAATATATTTGAAGCGTACAGGTCGACCCCGGACAGGCTCGTTTTGCCGAACTCGTCGTCCGTTCCGAGAATTATATTCAGAACATCCCTTTCCCTGGCCATTCGTTCGATTTCTTCCAGCAGTTTCGAACCGATTCCCCGCTTCTGGTATTCCGGTCCAACCATAATCGGGTGCAATTCCCATGTGACGGTTCCGTACGCGGGCCTCAGGCCGATCCAGCCGGCCAGATCGCCGTTATGGATATACCCGACGGCGATATATTCGCTGTTGCAGCATTCCGTTACCTCGGCTTCGGCGGATTCAAGCGTGTTCCATGAAGTGTCCGTGACGGACCTGGAAGCCTCGAACAATATCCGGGCGGCCCGCTTTTTTACGGCATCCGAACTGGAGGATAAATTGATGAACATACATCCCTCCTATGCGCCTTATTCCGCGTACGCATCATGAAGCAACTCCTCGCGCGAATCGTGAACTCGCGGGAGCGGCCGAAGTCCGCTTTGCTCCCGGAGGCACGGCGATTCGGCACGGACGCCGAGCGACGTTCCCGCACCTATATCCTGACAAACACCTTTTTCCGGTACATGCCATACAGCACCAGCCACAACCCGGAGAGGACCCCCAGCGCGGCGAGAAAACCCGCCGCCGGACCGCCGCTCATCGCGCCGTTCTCCGCGAGCACCGCCTCGGTTACGCCGGTGAGAAGGTACGCCACGATGGAGTTCATGCCCGCCACCCGCAAGGGAAACGCCCACTTCGTGAAGCCCCGGACATCGATCAGCCAGTAGAAGAACGCCAGGAGGAGAAAGCAGATTCCGGCGGAAAACAGCACGAACGAGCCGGTCCAGATGTGTTTGATGATGGGGAAGCAACCGCTCCAGACAAGGCCCAGCGCGACGCAGCCGCATCCCGCCCCCGCAAGGGACAGTATTTTTCCGCGCGGCCCTTTTCCGCGAAGGAGGATGTGGCCCGACATCACGCCGAGCATCACCGTGGACGCGAAGCCCAGGCTGCTCAGAATCCAGGTATAGTGTGTCCCGTCCCGGAAGCGTCCGAGCATGAGCGTATCGACGTACATCGCCAGGTTGCCGGCGGGGGTGAGGACGCCCGCCCCGTGGCCGGGTACCGGGACCAGGACCAGAAGCAGCCAGTAGGAGACGAGCATGACGATGATTGATCCAAGCTGCGCGATTATGCCCGTGTTGAGGATGAGCACGGTGGACACCAGGTACCCGGCGGCGATGGCCTGCAGCGTGTTGCTGTAAAAGAAGAACTTCGAAGGATCGAGGCCCAGCAGGTTCCCCTGCGCGACCATGCCGAGGATCCACAGGATGCATACGCGCCGGAGCGTATGAAGATAGAGGGAGCGCTTCGAATCGCCCCGGGAGAGACGCTTCGACAGGGCGACGGGCATCGAGGTGCCCACGATAAAGAGAAACAGCGGCATGATGATGTCCCAGGCCGTAAATCCGATCCATTCCGCGTGATCGAACTGCGCCTCCACTCCCCCCGGAAGCGGATTCGTGAATATCATGAGCAGGCGCCTCAACGCCTCGCCGGCCCCGAGTATCCAGAGCATGTCGAAACCCCGAAGCGCGTCCACCGATAGAAAGCGCTCGCCGCGCAAAGAAAAGATCCGTTCCCCGTTTTTCATTCGATTCGTCCCCGCCGGCCCGAAATCGGCCGTTATATATGGAGTGATTGCATCCCCCCGAAATACCCGTTTCCCGACAGCGCACGGGTATGCGTGAAATGTACGCACGACCCGATACCGCGACAGCCCGCCCGGGGATGCCGGTATCAGTTTTCACGCGCCCTGTCACCGCTTTTTCGTTTCCCCGGATGAAATATTCGGCATCGGAATTCACCGCTAAATGATTTGACATCAGCCGGCATGGCACGGTACATATTTCAACCGGACCGGCCTGATTTCCGGGTTTCGGCGTCGCGGACGGTATGCGGCGTCCTCTATTCCAATAACGATCGCTGTACGGGGCCATTATGTATTTCGACTGGTTCACGTGGGGTATCTGGCTCATCGGGTTCATCATTCTTATCGTATGGATCGCCGTTCCGGTAAGGGAATTCAAAAGCCTGGCCCGGCGTCAGCGCGGAAAGAACGATCGACGCGACTCCGAAGGATCGCATTCGTGAACTACGCCGATTTCATAATCGTCTTCGCCTTCCTGGGCGCCATGTTCTGGCTGGGGTCCGTTTTTTACAAATGGGTGGCCAGCTCCGACGATTACTACCTGGCGGGAAGACAGCTCACGCCGTTCATTCTTGCCGCGGTGCTCACCGCCACCAACGTGAATCTCTACAGCTTCATCGGGCAGACCGGCATAGCGTACAGGGAAGGCATATCGATCATATGGCAGACCTGGACGGGAAACATGGCCATGGTGATTTCGGGTCTGTTCATTCTGCCCGTATTCAGACGACTGAGGATAAAAACCATTCCCGAATTTCTCGAAATGCGATACTCGAGGGGAGTGCGAACATTCGTTGCCGTTTTATGGATTTTCCGGCTGACATTCTGGCTGGGCGTGGTGCTGTATACCGCCGCGGTGGCGGCGACGATCATTTCGGGCTTCGATTCCTTCACGGCCTGGGTGCTTGTTTTTTCCGTGGTCGTTATCATTTACACCATGCTGGGCGGCATGTGGTCGGTCGCTTTCACTGATGTGATCCAGTTTGTCCTGATGCTCGCGGGCGCCCTGATCCTTCTTCCCGTTGCCATGCACGCCGTCGGATGGTGGCCCGGGCTGGTTTCAAAACTTCCCGAGGGCGCGCTGACCCTGATCAAAAACGGGGGCGCCTACGACTGGAAGTTCATTCTGGCGATTTTTCTTCTCGGGATCGAATGGGCCTGCGTGGACCAGGGACTTCTGCAGAGAGCCTTCGGCGCGGAGAGCACCAAATCCGTCGCGAAATCGCTCGTTCTCGCGGGAATCATCACCACCCCCTTCGCGCTGCTGTGGAACCTGCCCGGCCTCGCCGCGAGGATATTATATCCCGGGCTTGAAAACGCCGACACGGCGATTCCGATGATGATCGTACATCTGATACCCAATGTCGTGCTCGGCGTCATCGTGGTGGGGCTGCTTTCCTCCCAGCTGTCCACCATATCGGGAAACCTGAACGGGGTCGCCACCATCTTCACCAGCGACATCTTCGAAAACACCATCAACCGTGCCGCCGGGCAGAAGACCGTGTTGCGCGTCGCGCGCGTCGTTACCGCGGTCGTCGGTATCGGAATGATACTCTTCGCGTACCTGGTGCCCGTGCTCGGCGGCGCCGTAAACGCGTACCTGACGATAATCGCCGTCATGGACATGCCGCTTTTCATCATCGCGGTGGTTTACGGCCTGTTCTGGAAGAGGATTTACTGGCGCGGCGCCGTGGGCGGCTACATTTCGGGAGCGCTCTCGGGAATCATAGGCCAGTTCATTCTCAAATACGATTTCAATCTGACAACCTTCATCACCGCGGGCGTCACCCTGATAGCCACACCGATTATCAGTTACCTCTCCAATGAAAAAAGCGACGACGACAGGGTGAACGTAATCTGGAAGGCCCGAAGAATCAGCGAAGAGGAAATCGGCAACAACGACGTGTATAACATAATCCCGGTTACCGTGCGCGGCAGGGTATCGCTCGCCGTACTGGTTCTCGGGCTTGTCGTTTTTGTCGGCGGTGTCGTTTCGGGCGGATACGATTTCGTATATTCCTCGCAAATCGCCGTTGGAGGCATGATACTGTTCTTCGCGGGCGGACTTGCCCGATCGTATTCGAATTGAACTTAACATTGAATCGCAGTACCC
>JAGODA010000278.1 GCA_017998475.1 Spirochaetota bacterium
GTCGAGCACGATGCCGATCCAGTAGCCGATGCGCAGCAGGAGTATTTTCTTTGAGGTCGATATCTCCATGTTCGCTCCTCTCGTATGGCGTCCGGCGCCGATCGCGACTCTATTTTTTAAGCTCGGCGAGGCGTTTGTCGAAGTGCCCGATCCAGTTGGAGCGTCTGAAGTGCTTCCGGTACGCGGAAAGGAAAGCCGTCTGACGCTCCTTCGAATTGACCAGTTTATCGTGCTTCGGCGCCACATAGACCGTGTAATCGGAATCCAGCGTGCGCAGCAGCATCTCCTTGTACGCGCCGGTGCGTTTTTCGTTCCCCGAAAACAGCGTGTAGTAATACATCTGAACGTCGTCGGCGTCCTTCATGGTCGAAACCGTCTCCATGCGCAGCTCGCCCAGGTAGCCGATCGTGCCGGGCGCCACAACCGTCCTGGATTTCTCTATCGTGACCTTCGGGAAAAAGACGATGACCTTTTTGGCCTTCTCCGGCGCGGAGCCCGCGTCGTACTCTTTCATGCGCCCCTCGGCCGCCACGGGCGCGTATTCGCCGGGCGGCAGGTTGAGCGCGAAGACCACGCCGTCCTCGGACTCGGGCCCGGTGTATTTATAATTGGACGCCAGAAGCACCGGGTTCTTGTACGTCCTGTCCGTGGCCTTCTCGAAGCGGATGAAGAACACGGTTTCCGGTATGAAGTCGCCGCCCAGGTTCAGCGAGGTGCGCACCTTCTGGTCGAGGGAGAGGGCAAGCCCCACGTTCGTCGGGTCGGCGGCCATCGGCGGCGGGGTAACGGACGTGCTCGCGCACGACAGGCACAGGGCCAGAACGGCCGGAACGATCATCAAGCGTCGCATAGAGTCCTCCGATACGCTTTTATCTCAATGTTGAAGTACCTGTACGCTCTATCATTCCGACGTGGATTCCGCAAGAAAGATTCAAAATTCATGATACGCATACAGACCCTTTCCCTCGGGCTCTGAAGCCGCGAGCACGGCATAAAAAGCGAAGGCGGCGATTCTATTCGCCGCCTTCGCGCTGTGTCCGCCATTGGGCGGAAATGTTGTCCGGTGTTTCCGCTTACCGGGGCGTTCCGTAAAAGCCGGGTGTTCCGCCGTATGAAGGCGTTCCATAGTATGACGGCGTTCCGTGATACGAGGGAGTGCCCATCATGGCGGGCTTGCCGTCGGGTTTCGCGACCGGCGCCCTGGTGATGATCACCTCCATCTTCGCCGCCACCTTCGTGTAGCTTTCGTGAGCCCCGTTTACGGAAAGAATGATGTGAGTGTAGCGCGAACGCTTCCCCGCCAGCACGCTTCCCACCTGCTGGTCTTTCGGTGTGCCCTGATACAAGGTATTCCAGACGCCCGACGAGGTCCGCCCGTGCAGTGCGACGGTCATGCATCTGCCGGAGGCGCAGAGGAACGAGATCGTGTCGCCGTCGGCGACGGTATTGAGTTCGAGCGCATAGTATTTGCCGCCGGTCCTGCGCTCGCCGGTACCGAAGTTCTCGATATAGATTTTGGCCGCCTCTTTTTTGGCCTCTTCCTTCTTTTTACGCTCTTCCTTTTTGTCCTTGCCCGACAGCTTGTCCAGGCCCTTCTTGAAAGCGCTTTTGGCGTCCGCGTCGACACCGAACGAGACCGTTGCCAGACAGAACATCATCAGCACCAGAATCCTTGTCATTCTATTCATAAAGTCCCTCCTGAGTGCTGGTTGAGTGATCCAGCGATACAAGGGTTTACGACCGGACGATTCGTGCCCGGTGTTCGCAACGCTCCACAATTCAGTACATACGTTTAAGGATGGTGCCCGCCGGGACTGGCGCGGTCACGGCGGCACCCGGACGTTCCATTAGAACCGGAAGACCGGTTTCTGTCAATATGCTAATATATCCCGACGAGATGGCGCGGTGTCATCCCCCGCCGGGGCGCGCCTTCCACCGCTCCGAGTCCAGCACCCTTTCGGAGATCCGCACCGTAAGGAGCTTCTCCGGCCCGTACACATCGAAGGCGGCGAAGCGGGAAAAGAAGACGCTCTCCCGGCGCACGTTGCGGATTGACTCCCAGGGGATGAAGAGCGGCGGATGGAACGGCCTGAAGAGAAACAGCACCGAGAGGTGAAGCCCCCGCTCCGACAGCGCGGCCTTCAGCACGAAGCTGTAATTGATGCAGCGCAAGCGGCCGTTCAGCATGGAGAATGCCTCGCCACCGGCGGGCCCGTCGGCCCGGAAGCGGTTCGAGAGCTTCCACCATCCCCCGACGGCCGACGAGACGAACAGGGCGAACGACCACAGCCCGGCGAACATGAGCGGCCCCGCGATGAGCGCGAAATACGCGGCGTACTTTTCCATCACCCTTGCCTTCTACTTGATGTGTCGCGCCCCTTCCTGCAGGGCGGGCTTGACGAACTTCGACAGAAGCGCCGGATCGAGCGTGTAGAAGAGCCCGACCGCCGCGCCGAGGAGTACGATGGCGAGCCACTTCGTATAGATGCCCGCCGTGCGGCGCACCAGCATGACGGCGAGAAGCGCGATGACGACCGGCCCGGCGAGCTTCGCGTCGACGACCGGCATCGAGCCGATGTATTTCGCGACGAAGCGCGCGATGTTGATCTCGATCTTTCCGACGATGAGCACGATCTCGGCGACGAGCACCGCGAGCACGCCGGCCGAGGCGAGCTTCGTCGTAAAGCCCTCGGTGCGGTAGAGTTCGTAGGCGGCCGCCGGGAGAGTAGCGATTATGATGACAAGCGGCTGTTTCCAGTAGATGGATGCCGCGGCGCCGATAGCGGCGATTACGGTAAGGATGCCGCAGATGAGCGCGGCGTGTTCGGTGGATTTTGCCATTGGGATTCTCCTGTTATGGAAATAGGATGACGATGGCGGGATATGAACCGATGACATGGAGAATTACAAGAATAATTTGAGAGTAAAGCGCAACAACTCATCCCCCCTGCCCCTTTCTCTTCGGCGAAGGCCTATTATTCGCCTCTCCTTTCTCCGTGTTCACCGGTTCCATGCTCCCGACCGGGTTCATGATGCGAGAAAGATGTATCGACAACCAGAAAATTTCCTTGCGGCAGCATGAAAGGCACAGGCGGGAGTTGCGGGTAAATGGTACGACAAGGACCGTGCCGCAATCGGTCCATGTGTGCCTCCGAAAGCCGCTCTGGCAACAGCCGCAGGCAATGAGCCTGCAAACCTCCGATATCACGAGACCGCCGGGAGGACCGTACAGTATAATCCTCAGACAACAATGTAAAGATAGAGGAAAAGTCCCAGGCCGCTCACGAACATAAGGATATATACTATCAACACCAGGAGTCGACGACTCGGATGAATTTCATCCCTGAATTGTGCGTTCCCGGGATTGTCGGGATCATATATGATTGATATCTCCGTATTCAGTAATTTTCTCGGTGAAAAAACAACAAATGGCGCCACTACCTGGAATGTGCGGTTATCGACGGTTTTAAATTCAGCCGATAAGCAGTGCGAGCCACTGATTTCTCCGTATTCACCCGATGCGGCTTTCCATGAATCATTGATGATTCCCTTTGCTTGAATCCCATTGAGCAATAGTTTTTTATAACGGCGCCATTCCGCAAAGGCGGGAACTCCCTTGGTTAATCCAGTCAGAACGAGAAATATCCCAGCGAAAAAACAGATGGCCTTATAATCAACCCCGGTTGTTTCCGCGGCTTCCGTGGTTATTTTCTCCACGGCCGGCAAGCAGGTTGCTGCAAAAATCAGTGCATGGACAGTAAGAAATTTCATCTGATCTTTCCCGTATCGGACTATGGTAATCACCGGGAAAGGGTTTTTCAATACAAATAAATTTTCATGAATTTACTCTCTCCCCGGAGCACGATTCCTCCAGACAGAAGCGACATTACAAGAACTACTTTTGTGAGCATGGCCCTCTCTCCGCGGAAAAGCCCCTTGGCAGGGGCTCTTGAAATTTAATCAAGCGGGTAAGGCCACGAACTGATGCCGGGGTTCCCCTCTCTTTCGTTCAAAGAGAGGGGGACAGGGGGTGAGTGCGAAAAGTCCGCCACCAACGAAGACGGGCGGGACTCCCGCCCCGCCCGTCTTCGAGTCCGGGATAGTGCACTCCTTACAGCTTCACCTTCGGCAGATCGGTGAGCGCCTCCTCGATGAGTTTGGCCGGGTACTCGTAGTCGTCGAGCTTGCCCGAGAAGTACATGTCGTACGAGGCCAGGTCGAAGTGGCCGTGGCCGCTCAGGTTGAAGACGATGGTTTTCTGCTTGCCCTCGTCCTTCGCCTTCATGGCCTCGTCGATCGCCGCGCGTATGGCGTGCGATGACTCCGGCGCGGGGATGATGCCCTCGGTGCGCGAGAAGAGCACCGCCGCCTCGAAACAGCCCTTCTGCGCCACCGAAACGGCGTCGATGACCTTTTCGTGGTAGAGCAGGCTGACCAGCGGCGACATGCCGTGGTAGCGCA
>JAGODA010000010.1 GCA_017998475.1 Spirochaetota bacterium
TGGGGCGGTGAAACGCGTTTCGGTCGTATCAACCGGGGGCGAACTCGTCCACGGTCGCGTACCGGATACCAACGCGTCGTTCATAAGCGACTGCCTGTTCCCCACGGCATTTACCGTGGTCGCGCACCATGCCGTGGGGGATGTCCCCGACGACCTCAGACGTATGATCCTCATCGCTCTGAACGAGGCGGACATCGTTATAGTGTCGGGCGGGCTCGGGCCGACTGACGACGATCGCACGATGGAGGTGATCTGTGAGCTGTCCGGGCGCGGGCACGAAATCGACCGGGCGTCCTTCGAGCGGGCAAGCGCGTTCTTCGGCGCGATGGGACGCGAAATGCTTGCGGGTGATGCGAAAATGGTATCGGTACCCGGCGGCTCACGCGTGTTTGCAAACGAAACGGGGCTCGCTCCCGGATTCGCCGTGGAAATGCGGGCTAAGGTTCTTATATCCCTTCCGGGCGTGCCACGGGAGCTGAGGCCCATGTTCGAAAAGGGTGTTATGCCGTACCTGCTGTCCCTGTTCCCCGGCGAGGGCAGGGATTCCCTGACTCTCCGGGTGGTGCTGATGCGCGAGGCGGAGGTCAACGATATCGTGGCGGCTATGAGCATTCCCTTCGATTCAATCGACTGGGGTATAACCGCGACACCGGGTATGAACACCGTACATTTCGTGGGTCGTGGAGCAAAACCTCTGCCGGTTGCATCGATAATGGAACAGGCCGAACTGCGCTTCGGAGACCGGATGCTCGATCCAGCATACGGCAGTCTCGAGGAAGAGACCGTGCGCATCCTCGAAAAGCAGGGTCTCTCGCTCGCGCTGGCCGAGTCCTGCACCGGGGGTCTTGTGGCGAAAAGGGTCACCGACGTACCCGGTGCTTCCCTGGTTTTCAGGGGCGGTATTGTGGCCTATTCAAATGATGTAAAAAGGAATGTGCTTGATGTTTCGCGGGAAGTGCTGGATAGTTACGGAGCCGTGAGCGAACAGACGGCGCTGGCGATGGCTCAAGGAGTGCTCGGGCTCCTGGGCGCGGACGTGGCCGCGGCGGTGACAGGAATAGCGGGACCCGGGGGCGGAACCCCGACCAAGCCGGTGGGTACCGTATGCTTCGCGATCGCCGGCGGTACCGCGTACCGAACATTTACCAGGATCATACCGGGCGATCGGGAAAGGGTGCGCGCTTTCTCCTCCCAGTACGTGCTGGATGGAATCCGGATATTCATACGTGCAATGAAATGAAATCGTTTCGCGTTTTAATACTAATAATGCTGGTACTTCTCACGGCGTGGGCGCCTGGCGCGTACGCCAGGGGAACGCAGGCCCTCTATGAGCAGGGCACCGAAGCGTTCAGGGCCGGCAACTACGGTTCCTCCGAGCTGCTGTTCCGGAAGATAATCGATTCAGGCGATGGCGTCGAGTATCGGGACCGCGCATGGTATTACCTCGCCCTGTCCATATTCAACCAGAAGAAATATAAAGACGCCATATTCGAGTTCAACAGGTTTCTGCTCATCTGCACCGCCCAGGACCTGTGCCATGAATCCCGGTACTGGATCGCTGAGTCGAATTATTTCCTGAAAAATTATATACGCGCCATCGAGGAATTCAAGCGTTTCATCGCGCAGAGCCGTAACGAGATGCTGACGGTGGCGGCTCTCGACCGGATAGGAGAGATATACTTTCAACAGGCGCGATACGACGAGGCGGTCATAGAATGGAAGGAGGCCATAAACCGCAATACGAATGTTGCGCAGAACAGCCAGAGAGTCGTATGGATAGGGCGCGCCCTCTTTCTCAACGAGGACTACGACCAGGCCCTCGAGCTGCTCGAATCGCTCGTAAGTTCGAGAATCGACCGAACCGGCGACGCCCAGGCCCGCATGATAATCGGCAGAATCTACCAGATAAAGGGGCGGCACCGCGACGCGCTGAAGGCGTTTTACGGTATTCCCGAGGCGATGCTTAGGGAATCACCGTACTGTGACGCGCAGTATTTCAAGGCGATATCTTCAATCGCCCTCGGGGACACGTACTCAGCAAAGTCCTTTCTGGAGTCCTTTCTTCTCATCGGCAAATCATCGGAATGGTACTATCATGGCAAATACCAGCTCGGTGATATTCTCATCAGGCAGAACAACGAAAAAGAGGGCATCGAGCTGCTCGAGGAAGTGCGCAATTCAACGCGTGTAATGGCCCTTCGCAGCCGCGCGGCGCTCATCCTGAGCAGGATATACCTGAAGCGGGACCCGGCCGAGGCGATACCGTACCTCGAGGACGCGGTTTCGCTCCCCGATCAGGAGGAACAGCGCGGCGCCCTCTCTCTTCTCGCCAGGGTGTACGTCGATGTCAAACGGTATGAGGACGCCGAGCGGATCCTTTCGCTTCTCATAAACACTTACCCCGAGAATGAGGGAAACGACCAGGTCCAGTTCCTCATAGCGAGGGTCGCGCTGGAACGAAACGATCCCGATGCCGCCATCAACGGATTCAATAAAATACGGGCGATCAACCCGTCATCGCCATATCTCCGAGAGGCCGTATATTACCTCGGAATCGCGCACGCGATGAAAAACGAGTATATTCAGGCGGTCGAACTCCTGAACCGGTACGCTTCCTCGCCGGGTGTTGAGAAAAGATACGACGCCCTGGTCCGTCTGCTCGAGCTGTATATCGGCGCCTCGGATGTAAAGAGTGCCGAAAGAACCGCGCAGACGCTGCAGTCCGCGTACACGCGGCAGGCCGGGGTCGAAGTCGTGTTGTACAATTTTGCGCTGGAGCTCGGCCGGAGGGGGGGAAACAATACGCGCTATCTCCAGTTTATTGTCGGCAATTATCCCCGTTCCGAAAGCGCCGGCCGGATTCTTTTCTCATGGGCGGGCGAGAGTTTCAAGGCGGGTGATTTCATCCGCGCGGAGCAGTTTTACCGTCAGTATCTCTCGGTGCCGGGACGCGAAATGGCCGCGGACGCACTTCTGAGCCGCGTTGAGTGCCTGTTCCGTTTGAAGCGGTTCCGCGAGATCATCGCGCTCGGTACGGACGAGTCGAAACCCGAGCTTGACGAAAGACGTTCGAGGATTATGGCGATCCATCTCGGTCGCGCTTACTTCATGGACAGGAACCCGGAGATGGCGTACCGCACGCTTGCGGCAGTACCGGTCCAGACGCTGGAAGACGGTGACAGGCTGATCCTGGCCAGGGGCGCGCTGAAGGTCGGTGATATATGGACGGCACAGGCCATACCCGCACTGCTTCCGGCAGGATCCGAGGCCTATGCGGAAGCGCTCTATGTACTCGGGATGCATTACTTCGCTGAAGGCAGGGAAGAGGTCGCGTTCGATTATTTTTCCAAGCTGATCGTTGAATGCCCCGCCTCCCAGATAATCGACGATGCAAGGATCGAAATGGCGGAGATTTACGGGAACGACCGCAGGTACGGTGAAGCGCTCGCGATACTGGACAAGATACGGACGCCAAAACACGCCGACAGGGTTATGATACTTCGAATCACGGCCCTGTTCCGCACGGGCAAGATTGAGAAAGCGATCGAAATGACGAATTCCGGTATACGGACGATACTGCGATATCCGGCCGGGGAAACGGTCGTTAAGGAGGCGCTGTTCTATTATTACCTCAAGGGTGACTTGAGGAATTTCGCCCTTTACTCATCACATTTAACGAGGTACTCGGGCAACGATCCGCTTCTGAACTACCTGTCCGGAAAAATTTATTTCGAGCAGCAGCAGTACACGCAGTCGAGCCATTTTTTCGGAAAACTCGCCGCGGGAGAGAACGACTACAGGGAAGAGGCGTTGTACTTTCTGGGAATCATAAGCCTCCATCACCAGAAAAACGCGCGCATAGCGGCCGGCCATTTCCAGCGTCTGATCGATACGGCCGAGCCGGACAATCCTTTCGCGATGAAGGCGAGGATCAATCTGGCGATGTTGATGAACGAGAGCGCCAATTCGGTAAAGGCGGAGGAATTGTTGAGGGAGATTGAATCCGGTCCGGAAAATGTGGTTATAAAAGTACAGGCGGAAAACCTCATCGAGCACTATAATTTAACGAAGTAGTCGCCATGTGCGGCCCCGTTGTGGCGCGACCGACCGGAACAGGTGCGATACGGGATCTGTTTACAGGGTAAAAGGAGGGATGCTATGAGAAAGAAAAAAATCGCGGTGGTAAGCGGCCCGAATCTGAACCTTCTTGGAGAAAGAGAGGTTGGCGTATATGGCAGGATGACGCTCGAAGAGATCAACGCGTCGGTCGAAGCCGCCGCGTCGGCCGCCGGAGCGGAGGTCGTGTTCTTTCAATCCAACGGAGAGGGTGAACTTATAGACTATATACACAGTGTCAGGAACTACGATGGGATGATCATTAATCCGGGCGCGTACACGCATACCTCGATAGCGCTGCGTGACGCGATAGCGGCCGTTAATCTTCCGACGGTGGAGGTGCATCTTTCAAACGTCCACTCCCGGGAGGAGTTCAGGCGACACTCCATGATCGCGCCGGTGTGCGTGGGCCAGGTATGCGGATTCGGACCGTATTCATACATCGCCGGTCTGCTCGGTCTGCTTGACGCACTGAAAGGGGTTACGGAAGCGGGATGAGAATCGACACTCTGAAAAAACGGCTCTTGCGTGAGGACCGGTTGCCGTTCCTGATCCTGGATCTGGTGAATATACGATACCTTACCGGATTTGAGGGGTCCTCGGCCTTGCTCATCGTGACCGAGGAACGTGACTATTTCATATCCGATTCGAGGTATGAAGAGTATGCGAGATCTATAATGCCACCGGGAATGGAATTTGTCCTGATGAAGGGCCCGGCCGACAGGACCGTCGCGAAAATACTGAAGCGCAAACGGTTTCAACGGCTGTTCGTCGAGGACCACAGCGCTACGCTCTCCCAGGCATCCCTCCTCGGAAAAACCATCTCGCCGGCCTCCCTGCGCGAAGGCGGGAGTCCCGTCAACGAGATGAGAATGGAGAAAGAGCCGGAAGAGATCGAGGTGATACGCACGGCGGTAGACCTGGCGGACCGGTGTTTTTCCCATGTTCTTTCAATAATCAAGCCCGGTTTGACGGAATGGGACATTTCGGTCGAGATAGAGTATTTTTACCGGAAAAATGGTTGCAGGAAAACATCCTTCGACTCAATTGTCGCCTCCGGCCCCGGCTCATCAATGCCGCACTACATTACCTCCATGACTCGGAGGATCGAAAAAGGGGACGCGCTTCTCATCGATATGGGGTGCGAGTTTAGGGGCTACAATTCAGACTTGACAAGAACAATCTTCGTCAATAGCATTGATGACGATTTACGCAGGATATACGGAATTGTTCGATCGGCGCAGGAACGCGCAATAGAATCCGTCCGTCCCGGAATTCGCTGCGGTGAACTCGATTCCGTAGCGCGGGGCGTGATCGGAGAGGCGGGATTTTCAGCGTTCTTCGGACATTCACTGGGACATGGTGTCGGTATGGAAGTCCATGAACTACCCGCTGTTAAAACCGGCGGGCGTTCGAGGCTGAGGAAGAATACGGTGATAACGGTGGAACCGGGGATTTACATACCGGGCAGGGGCGGTGTTCGGATAGAGGACGTGGTGCTGGTCACCGACGGAGGCTCCGAAATACTGACGAAATCATCAAAAGATATTCATATAGTGTGAGGAGTACTCCATGATAACGAGCAATGATTTCAAGAGGGGAATGGTCATAAAAGTCGATGGAAACCTGTATTCCGTGGTCGAATACCAGCATGTGAAGCCGGCACGCGGCGCGGCGTTTGTCCGTACGAAACTGCGCTCAATAATGAAGGGTTCGATTGTCGACAAGACCTTCAGGGGCGGCGAAAAGGTAGAGGATGTACGTATCGAAACAAAGAAGATGCAGTATCTCTACGACGAGGGCGACGCGCTGGTCTTCATGGACACGGAAAGCTACGAGCAGGAATCGGTCGCGAAAAGCTATGTGGGGAACATACTCGACTACATCAAGGAAGGGGATACGGTAGACATATCCATTTACGAAGGAAAGCCGATAAGCATCGATCCCCCGACATTCGTCAGCCTTAAAGTTATTTACGCGGAACCCGGAGTGAAGGGGGACACGGCGACCAACGTAACAAAACCCGTCAAAGTCGAGACGGGCGCGATGATACAGGTCCCGCTTTTTGTCAACGAATCCGACGTTATAAAGATAGACACCCGCACAGGAGATTACGTGGAAAGGGTAAAACAGTGATGAGCTTCCTCGGGAGCGCGGGGGAATGGATAAGCCGTAATCCCGGGAGGGCCGCGGGCGCGTTCGCGGGTTTCCTTTTCGGTGTTCTTCTCTTTACGATCGGGGTGCTGAAGACGATTCTGATTCTGATATTCGTCCTGATAGGATATATAATCGGAAAGAGCAGGGACGATAACCTTTCAATAGTCGAAGAGATAAACGAGCTGTTCCGCGGGAAGCGATAGGTCGCGTCCGTAACGGACCGCGTGGTCGTCGCAGAATTTCGAGTACCCGTTGGCATCGAGTGAATACGAATAATCCCCTGCTTAAAGAGGCGTTACGCCTGGCCCGCCTGAAACGGCACGACGATGCAGTGATCGTCCTGGAAAGATTGACGGCAGTCCAGCATCCCGATCCATACGCCCTTTTTCTTCTCGCCGTGGAATACCTTCAGTCCGGCGACATAGGCAGAATCGAGCCTGTCCTGAAAAAAGTGCGGGCAATCGATCAGAACTACCAGCCGATGGTCCGGCTCGAGCTCTACCTGCATCTGAAAGGAGCCGAAAACGCGGCGACCGCGCTCGCCCGATATATCGAGGCGATACAGCGCTTTCCCAACGACAGGCATATCATACGGGCGGTGTCGGCGATCCGAAGGGCTCACGATTTCCGGGAATTCCAGCGTTCCGCGCGTCTGAGCGATTACGTCCCGCTCGACAGGCCGACAGGAAGACGCGCGAGAGTGATGTCGGCCAGGCGAACAGCATGGCGAGGACGCGTCTCAGGGGGTATGATGCGGGTCGTCTTTCTCATCATCACCGTTTGCGTTCTCGCGTTTGTCGGTGCGCGATACGGAGATCTCCTGGTAGAGCTGGTTCGGACGGAAACAAAGTCAGCTTCCACGGATTTCGAACGGATCGACATGGCGGTGATCGACGGGAGCAGGCACGATCTTATCGATAAGATACGAAGGGAAAGCACACCCGTATTTTATTACTCCAACGAAGAGGTCGTTGCGGATTTCAACGACGCGCGCGCCCTGCTCAAGAAGGAGCGTCATAACGAGGCCCTGGTGCTTATCAATAAAATACTGAACAGCAACGCGGGGTTTTCGGTTAAAGAACGGGCGGATTTTCTGAAAAAATACACCCTTTCCATAGAGGAACGCGCGTATGAGACCGTTGCCTTCGATACGGTTGCCGGAAAGCCGTATCTGTACGGTGGGTTCGCCGTGGAATGGAAAGGAACGGCGGCCAACGTGAAAAGAAAGGACGGAAAGCTCATGTTCAATTTGATGACGGGGAAGGGCGCCGCCAATACCTTTACGGGGATAGCGGATGTCTATTCCGAAAATGACGTGCAGGGGCTTTCCAACGGAGATGCCGTGCGTATAAGAGCGCTGGTCGTCAACAATCCGGGGGGGGGGAATCGACCATACCTTGTCGCGCGAGAGGTCCTGCCCGAGAACGGGAAGACTGCCGGGCCATGAGCGATAAAACGCGCGTTGCCATACGCCGCTGCGAAGGGTACGGAGAACATGAGCTCGATGAGACCTTCCGCCGTGTACTTGACGATATAGGGTTCGATCCCGGGCGTTTTCGCGGCGCCCGCGTCGCGCTCAAGCCCAACATGCTGAGCGCCAGCTCCCCGGAGAAGGCCGTTGTCACACATCCCGCGTTTTTTGCCGCCGCTGTGCGTCTTGTGAAAGCCAACGGCGGTGACCCGGTTCTGGTGGAATCTCCGGCTTTCCAGAGCATCGAGAAGGTTTCGATAAAGGCGGGTTACGATTCGATTATAACCGGGGAAAACCTGGATGTGTGGGACAACAGCTCGGTCGCGGTAATCATGAACGACGAAGGAAGGAAATTCAGGAGATTCGAGGTGGCGAAACCGCTCGTGGAGGCCGATATTCTGCTGAACCTGCCCAAGATCAAGACACACGCCATAACGCGGCTGACCTGTGCGGTGAAGAACCTCTTCGGAACGATACCGGGCCTTGCGAAATCACAATGGCATATGAAGGCCAGGACCCGAGAGGAGTTTCCGGAATTAATCGTGGATCTTTACGGCGCTCTCAGGTCCGTGTTCTCGGGAAAGAGGATGATGCTTCACCTGGTCGACGGCATTATCGGAATGGAGGGGCACGGACCGGGGCCCTCAGGTACGCCGCGCACGCTGAACACCGTCATCGCGGGCACCGACGCGGTGGCGGTAGACAGGGTGGTAGCCCGTATTACCGGGCTCGATACCGGCGGTGTGACCACGATCAGTTCGGCTTCAGCGAGAGGTCTCGGCGCGGGCAGGCTGGAGGACATCAAAATCGAAGGAGAGGCCCTCGCCGACATGATTGTCAGGGATTTTTCGGCACCGGTATCCGGATTCTCGTCCCGACTGCAGGATCGTGTGTTGGGGATTGACGCTCTTCGCAACCTGTGTGTGGAAAGGCCGGTGCCCTTGCCGGAACGCTGCACGCTGTGCTATCAGTGTAAAAGCATCTGTCCCGCGGGCGCGATCGGGCCGGCGGGGGCTGAGTCACATATTCCGCGGTATGACTACGCGGCGTGCATACGGTGTTATTGCTGTATGGAGATATGCCCTGAAGCGGCAATACGGCTCAAGAAGGGCAAACTGCAGTGGATCATGGACCGGTTGTAAGGCGATAAAGGCAGAGGGGCTCATTGTCGGTTTTTCACCTCCCGCAGATAGTGATATATCGTATATTTTGATACACCGATCTCCTTCGCAACGATATCGATGGCCCCTTTTATATCGAAAATTCCCTTGCGCGCCAGCCCGGCGATTATCATGCGGTTCTTCTCGCTCGCCGAAACACCCTTGGTCTTTGCGAATTGCGTCATGCATTCGTTCAGGGAAGCGTGGACGAGGTCGCCTATTTCTGTATGAAAATGCTCGACAACGTGCTCTTTCCCCGCGAGGTCGGGAGCGAAATCAGATAGAAAATCGGAGAGAGGAGCGGAAATATCCATGTTAACGCAGAGCATCCCGATGGGATCGCTTTTACGGTTGCGAATCAGGATCGTGATGGATTTGAATAATTTACCGCTTTCGCTGCGCGTGAAGTAGCTGCCCACAATATCGCGGTTCACGGCAAAAGATTCCCGCAGCGCGTTGAGGCCGAGGTCTGTTATCGGGGAACCGATTTTCCTTCCAGTGATGTAGGCGTTGGCAATCCTGACAACGGAGTGGGCCATGTCCTCGAACGAATGAAGGATGACCTCGCAGTTTCTGCCGAAGAGCTCCGCGATGCCGTCGACTACCGGTTCCATACTTCGAAGGATGTCACGATCCGAATCGCTCAGCCGGATCGCCTTCAGCATCTCCCTCGGATCCACATCGGATGCCGCGGTTTTTCGCACTCAGCCCTCCCCGGAACGCGCAGGCGGCTCCGCACTGTAGTACGCGGAGATCGCGCCACACGGGCACCTCGTCCAGAATGGGATATGACTAGCATCCCGTGAGACGCGCGTCAAGACAATGATAAAAATGTATAAAAAAAACATATATTTGTGGATATTATAAAAAATTGTAATAATTACAAAACATTGTTGACATTGCGCCTGTTTCATGCCAATCTGAGCACCATCAAACCGCCGTTGGCGCCCGAAATTTCCGGGAATTAAAAGGGGACTATCCCCGGGTTCTGGCCTGACGAGGGTAAACAAGGGGGCCAATCATGTCCGATAACCAGCACGAGCTTTCCACGGATCATCAGATCGAACGAGAAGGGGTTGCATGGAAGGATTCCTCGGCGTCGGAGGATTTCGTTCCCCATATTCCCCGCGAGGAATTCGACACTAGGATCGCCACGGCCAAAAAGACCATGGCGCTGCACGGCATCGATGCCATGGTGCTTTTTTCCTACGACAATAAATATTATTACGGCGGATACCGTGAATCGAATATCCGCTACAGCCACCGCTGGCGCCACTGCCTGATCATCTCCCAGGAACACGATCCTGTATTTGTCGGAGAATCGGTTCTTTCCAACAGCGTCAGGCGGACCACGTGGATAAAAGACGTGCGCTCGTGGAGCCAGATCAAGATCTGGAGGCTTCCGCTGCGTTTTATAGATGTTTTCCTCGATACGATCAAAAGTCTGGGGCTGGATAACAAGGTGATCGGGATGGAGTACGGTCCCGAGTACGTTCTCGAGGTTTCCGTGGACGAGATCCGCGAGATCGAACGCTCGCTGCCCAACGCGAGGTTCGTAAGCGCCGATCGGTGCGTGTGGGACCAGCGAATGATCAAGACGCCATGGGAGATAGAGGTGATGCGCACCGCGTGCGAAAAGGCCGGCAGGGTACTCGCGAAGGGATGGACCTCCATTCGTCCCGGCCTCACAGAGCGCGACATACACCGTATCATCTGGAACGAATACGTAAAAGAAGACATGTATGACGCGATCGACATCACCAACGTAACGCTGTTCATGTGCGGCACCGACGGTCCGGGGAAATGGCGCCTTGTGAGCACACCGTTCTATGACCGCGTAATAAAGGAGGGGGACCAGGGTTTCGCCGACAGCGGTCCCACATATAAAGGATACTGGACGGACTTCCAGCGCTCGTTCTACGTGGGGAAGAAGCTTCCGCCGAAACTGGAGGACCTTTCCAGATGGGGGCGCGACGCCTATCTGAATACGGTGCGGAACATCGTGCCGGGGATGCGCGGCTGCGACATTTTCAAGCTCGCCGAAAAGGAAACCTACCGGCAGGATTGGAACCAGGCGGTGCCGATCGATTTCGTCGGGCATGGCATCGGGCTTCTCAATCACGAACAGCCGTGGTTCTCCCCCGACGATCTGACGGAACTAAAGCCGGGGATGGTGGTATGTGTCGAGGTCGGCTGTTTCGGTAACGATCTGGTCTATTTCGGAAACATGCCCGAGGACATCTATGTTGTAACCGACACAGGACTCGAGAAACTGGGAATAGATTTTCCGCTTGATGTGTATCTCTGCGGCTGAAGCGTGGCGTACGGGGGAGGGCACCATGAGCCATAGTATGAAGGACGGTTCGGACGGATCGCACCAGGTGTATAAAGAGGGAGGGCGAAGCGCGGTTGTCATCCTGACTCTCCTCTGTCTCACCTATGCGTTCGACTATACCGACAGGATGATCGTCGCGTCGCTGCTGCCGTTTATCAAACAGGACTGGGGACTCTCCGACCAGCTTCTGGGATCGCTTTCAGGGATCGTATCCCTGTTTATCGCGATATTTGTAATTCCTCTCTCCCTGATCGTCGACCGGTGGAGCAGAAGAAAAATGGTAGCCATAATGGTCTTTTTCTGGAGTCTCGCGACCATAGGATGCGCGTTTGCCCGTAATTACGAAGAGCTCTTGCTGGCGCGCGCTCTTACAGGGATCGGAGAGGCGGGTTATGCTCCGGCGGCCATCGCGATTATCGCCGCCGCGTTTCCACGCGAAAGAAGGGCAATCGCGGTCGGAATATGGGACGCGTTCGCTCCGATCGGGGCCGCTGTCGGTTTTATCGTCGGCGGTTATGTCGGACTGCACTACGGGTGGCAGCATGCCTTCGGCCTGGTGGGTATACCCGGCATAGTGCTCGCAATACTGTACTGGTTCACCAGGGATTACCGCACCGTTCCACTCGAGGCGGTTGCGGAAAAAACCGGGAACATGGCCGCGGCGCTGTGGTCGTCGATACGGCAGTTGTTCGGAATACCAACCTTATGGTTCGTATACATCGCCTTCGCGATGAACATCGCCGTCACGACCCCCGTGATGACATGGTTCCCGTCATACCTCAACCGTTTTCATGGCATGGACCAGCAGAGGGCCGGCAGTATAACCGCGCTGCTGGCGATGATGCTGCTGGTCGGGGCTCCACTTGGAGGATACCTCGCCGACAGGTGGATGAAGAAACGGTCCGACGCCAGGATGATTTTTTCCGGTATTACATCACTTGCCGCCGCCGTACTGTTCGGGATGGCGTTTCTATTCCCGCACTCGATGCTTTTTCTGCCGTCGATGGTATTTTTCGGAATTCTCTCGGTGGCGTTCCTCGCCCCGGCGGCCGCGGTCATACAGGACGTCGTTCATCCCGGAATGAGAGCGCTGGCCTACGGCCTGTGTGTCGTTTGCCAGCACATACTGGGGGCGTCATGGTCACCGATGCTGATCGGCGGCATATCGGACCACATCGGGCTGGAAAGGGCCCTTCTCGTCACGCCGGTTTTCGGTATTGTCGCGTGTGTTTTGTTTCTGGTTGGAGCTCGGTATTATGAGCGCGATCTGGGGCGGGTTAAAAACGTAGTACTGTTAAATGAATAATGGAGGTCGGGTTTAATGTTTGCATCACATCTTGAATGTCCTCGCTGCGCAAGAACGTATTCCTGCGAGCAAGTGACACAGCTCTGCGAATGCGGCTCCCCCCTGCTTGTCCGCTACGATCTTGCCAGGGCAGCCGCATCTGTCTCGAAAGAGAAGATATATTCACGCGGATCCGACCTCTGGCGTTACCGCGAATTTCTTCCCGTGCGGGAGGAGCGACATATCGTAAGCCTCGGCGAGGGGATGACACCGATGCTCCGCCTCAACAGAACGGGACAGGCAACGGGTATGGCCCGCCTCTACATGAAGGATGAGGGAATCATCCCAACCGGGACCTTCAAGGCGAGAGGTGCGGCCGTCGGCGTTTCGAAGGCGCTCGAGCTCGGGGTAAAGGCGCTGGCAATGCCCACAAACGGAAACGCGGGCGGCGCGTGGGCGGCGTATTGCGCGGCAGCCGGTATACGGGCGGTTATCGCGATGCCGGAGGACGCGCCCAGGATTACGCGGTCCGAGTGCGTCGTTACAGGGGCCTCCCTCTGGCTGGTGAAGGGTCTCATCAGCGATGCGGGGAAAATCATCGGTCGCGCGGTGAAAAGGTACGGCCTCTATGACGCGTCGACACTCAAGGAGCCGTATCGCATTGAAGGCAAGAAAACGATGGGGCTTGAAATCGCGGAACAATTCGGTTGGGAGGTGCCGGATGTTATTCTGTATCCGACAGGAGGGGGAGTGGGGCTTATAGGGATCTACAAGGCGCTCCTGGAACTTCGTGAAATCGGATGGATAGGCGAAAAAATGCCCAGGCTTGTCGCGGTACAGGCCGAAGGATGCGCGCCCATAGTCAGGGCATGGCAGGAGAAAAAGACCGATTCAGTCTTCTTTGAGAAATCTAAAACGATCGCTTTCGGAATCAATGTGCCGAAGGCGCTCGGCGACTTTCTTGTGCTTGATGCGGTGTACCGAACGGGCGGCGCGGCCGTGGCTGTGAGTGACGAAGAAATTCTTAACGCCCTCTCGCTTCTCGGCAGAATGGAAGGCGCGTTTGTCTGTCCGGAAGGGGCGGCCACACTCGCCGCGGCGAAGAAGCTAAGAGATGAGGGATGGATATCGCCGGAAGAGCGTGTGGTGCTGCTGAACACGGGCACGGGAATTAAATACCCGGAGACCGTTCATGTCGAAGCGCCGCTGCTTGCGCCGGATGACGAGATCGAGCTATAACGCTCGGTTGAACTACAGATAATACGATTAAAAAAATAACCGGAAAGAGGTGAGAAAGTGAAAAAGATTATAGTGTCTGACAAGGCCCCGGGAGCGATCGGGCCCTATTCACAGGCGGTTCTGGCGGGGAATTTCCTCTTCATCTCGGGTCAGATACCGCTGGATGTCACCACGATGCGGATAGTTGGAAGTACTGCAGCGGAGCAGGCAGAACAGGTATTTAAAAACATGAAAGCCATACTGGACGAGGCCGGACTGGGTTTCGAGCATGTGGTTAAAACGACCGTACTGTTGAAAGACATAGGGGATTTTTCCGCTGTAAACGAGGTCTACGCGAGACAGTTTTCCGGAGAGTATCCGGCGCGTGCCGCTTATCAGGTGGGCAGTCTCCCCAAAAATGCCCTGGTGGAAATAGAGGCTATCGCCGTTAAACCGTAACTTGCGGCCTATTCGATAGACTGATTATGCCATTGGCAGGTAATTCGATTGACAGGACAACCCGATCGGGTCTAATTGATCCGACAGGTGGCAACCATGAAGAAAAAGAAGAAGGCCAGGAAGAAGTTATTGAAGTCCATTCGAGCGGGGATTCGACTCAACACGCCGCCGCCTAAAACGGTTACACCCGAAACGGTATACAACAGGAAAAAGAACAGGCCCGTCGAAATCGACGGGCTTTATCTTTGGTTAGGGGCTCCAGAGAAAGTCGGGTTATTTAATGGCCGGCGCCGAGAACAGGAAACCGGGTAAATGTGAGAACGCTTCCTGAAACGAAATTCTGAAATCGACAGGTTTGCGCCCGGAGCTCCTTTTTCAGGGAGCGAAAGTACGGTGATGTTTGCCTGATGGGAAGGGCAATATATACAGAGGGATACAACTGACAATGAGCGCGAGGCTTCAAGCGGGCAAAAGGCTGAACGATTTCGTGCTGGAAAAAATTGAAGAAGCGCGGGTTATCGGTCTTGCAAAAACCCCTTTCGGAATGTCGATTGCCGGCGAGCGATTGGGGGCGTGGCAGTCGCTGGACCAGCGATATCAACTCTTTTCACGGTACTTTGGTTTCGTGGAGTTCGCCCCCTCGAATTTTATTGAGATTACGGTACCGCCTACCGCCGGTGGGGCGCGTCCCGGTGATGAGGATGAGCAGCCGTATTTCTGGAATGGCATGATCAACGAGTATGTCGCCGAAATGGCCGTCTGGTGGGCTTTCGATCTTCTGACCCGGAACGAGTCTAGGGAATTTATGGACACGCACAAACCGTCAGTTGTTTTCAGCTATCTCGAAGGGCGGAGGCGAAACGAGATTACCGTTCACTATGAGAACGGGGTATGGATAGTCAAATGAACCGGTGAATTGTCGGGTAACGGAAAAGCCGGTCTGCGTAGATACCTTAACTTGAGGGACAGGGTATCTCACCGCAAAAAATAAAAAGGACGGAAATCTATCCGTCCTTGTTTATTAGCGGAGGAGGGACTCGAACCCCCGACACGCGGATTATGATTCCGCTGCTCTAACCAGCTGGGCTACTCCGCCGTTCTTAGCGCGGGCAGGATTTGAACCTGCGACCTTTGGGTTATGAGCCCAACGAGCTACCAGCTGCTCCACCGCGCGATCGTGGAACAAAGGTAGTGAAATACCTATATGCTGTCAACAATATTTTCCGCAAAACTATTACCATCAAAATGAAGTTGACGTAAAAAAAATATTGACTATGCTTGAAATGAGGTTGAACGCGAAGAAAGCGAGCATAGCGTCTTTAAAGGAGCGCAGGGCATACGTCATGCTGGATATTTTTAAATTTTTCAGGAAGAAGAAAGTCGGACTGGTTCTGGGAAGCGGCGGTTCTAAAGGAATCGCGCACATTGCGGTGATTGAAAACCTTGAGGCGCTCGAAATACCCGTGTCGCTGATTTCCGGATCGAGCATCGGCGCTCTCATAGCCGCGGTGTACGCGTCGGGGTCTCTAAAGGAACTGAAGAGAGACATCATGAAAATGGACCGCCGCGAGGTGCGATCTTACTTTGATCCGGTCTTCCCGCTGTCCGGATTGATGGAGGGAAAGAAGCTGAAGGAATTCCTTGCGCGATATATTCCCGGGGATGCAAGGATCGAGGACCTGCCGATACCGATCGGCGTGGTGGCAACGGATCTGTACAGTGGAAACGCGGTGGTGCTGCGGGCGGGTAACGTCATAGACGCGGTTCGCGCGAGCATTTCCATCCCGGGCGTTTTCGTCCCGGTTAAATACGGTGATACGATTCTCGTCGATGGCGGGGTGTCAAACCCGCTTCCCATCGATATAGTAAAATCCATGGGAGCGGACCTGGAAATCGCGGTAAATCTGCATCCGAAAGTGTACAGTGAGAAGCTTAAGAAAACCGTTAAAAAGAGATCGGTGTCGGAACTCGACCCTGACAGCCTCTCCGTGGCATCAGGCTCCGGTGCGGAGAAGAAGGAGCGGCAGAACGTATCCCTGTTGAAATCGGTGGAGCAATGGCTGGGGCGCGACCGCAGGCAAAAAGAAGAGAATCTTCCTAACATATTGGAGGTGATCACTCAGTCCATAGATATTATGGGCTATGTCAATACCACGATCATGCTGAAATACGCCAGGCCGACGGTACTGATAGAGCCTGACCTGGTGGATCTGCCGACCCTTGATTTTACACAGGCTTCGCGGGCGCTTACCGAGGGGCATTCGGCCTCATGGAAAATGAAAAGAGCGCTTATCCGAAAAATTAAGCGCAAGGTATAGGGACATGAGCGACGTAACGTCGGACAAAGCCCGACTTCTGACTGAATTGAGGGAGTATATTGGTGACTGCCGAAGGTGTAAACTGTGCGGTACGAGGACCAATATCGTTTTTGGCGAGGGAAATCCGGACGCGCGGGTGATGTTCATAGGTGAGGGGCCCGGCAGGGATGAAGATCTCCAGGCGCGGCCGTTTGTTGGCAGGGCGGGACAGCTGCTTACCGCCATCATAGAGAAAGGAATGAATATCGGACGGGCCGATACATATATCGCGAATGTTGTAAAGTGCAGACCAACAATCGATTTAAAATTCGAACGGGACAGACCTCCCGAGCCGGACGAACGGGACGCCTGTGGTCCTTTCCTTTTAAAGCAGATTGATATTATCAGGCCGGAAGTAATAATCACACTTGGAAATCCCTCAACACAGTTTCTACTCGGTATTCGCCAGGGAATTACTTCGATAAGGGGAAGGTGGTTTTCTCATAATGGTATTCCGGTGATGCTGACATATCATCCATCCTATATACTTCGCAACGGGGGAGAGGGCAGCGCTCTTAAAAAGGATGTATGGGAGGATGTCAAGATGGTCCTCGCGAAACTGCGAGGAGATAAAGAGGAAAAGGCGGAACAGCAGGGTCCTGGCGCAAAAAAGGGATTCGAGAGCCTCGAGGATGCGCCGAAACTCGAAACCGACGTTCAGGGCAGGCTTTTTTAAGAATAAATAACGCTTGAAAAAAACCACCCGTACGCGTACATGAGCATTTTTGTCGCAACTGGCATGAGCACACTATCCGTATCCGTTTCTGAATAAAGCGGTGCCGGGAATCGGCACCGGGCCCCGCGTACCGTGAGGGATTTCGGGCACCTGGGGGTATTCACAAGTGGAGGCGGATTGCCGATAAAACGATTTAACGATACCACAGGGTAATTGGAGGTAGTATGACGTCTCCGGTGACGATAAAAAGGGTCGAGAACAAGAAAATGATGAAGGAATTCATCATGTTCCCGTGGACCGGCAAGATTTACGAGAACGATCCGTGCTGGGTCCCTCCGCTGATAGGCGAGCAGAAAAAATTTTTTGATCCTAAAAAAGGATATTTCTTTGAAATCGGCGAGGTCGAGTTCTTTATAGCATACAGGGACGGAAAAGCGGTCGGGAGGATTACCGCCCACATCAATCACCTCTATGAGGAAAAGTACGATAACGATACCGGCTTCTTCGGATTCTTTGAATCAATAAACGATGTCGAAGTCGCGCGTGCGTTGTTTGGCGCCGCGGAGGCCTGGCTGAAAGCCAAAGGAAAGACCATGATGAACGGTCCTCAGAGCTTCTCGGTGTATGATTCTGTGGGCTTCGAGGTTCACGGCCAGGATGTAATTCCGGTGGTCGGGCTGTTCCACTTCGCGCCGTATTATCGCGATCTTGCAGAAGCGTGCGGTTTCGAAAAGTGTATTGACTGGTCGTGCTACCTGGTAACGAAGATCGACGATTATAAGCCCTACCTCAAGGCTGTAAAAGAGGAATTCATGAAGGGCCAGACGGTGGAATACAAAATATTCAACAAAAAAGAAATCAAATATCGAAAGGACGATATTCACGAAATATTCAACAGGGCATGGGAGGGCAACTGGGGCCACCTCCCTCTTACAAGAAAACAGCTCGACTCGATAATTCACGAGCTGGTCCAGATCGTGATCCCGGAGCTGGTCGTTTTCGCCGAGAAAGACGGAAGAACGGTGGGATTCATCATTTCCATACCCGATATAAACCCGGCCATGAGGATACTCAACGGAAGGCTGTATCCCTGGCGGCTGGTTCGATTCCTGCTCGCGGCGAGAAAGACCAAGAAGATACGCACGATAATTATGGGCGTCCTGCCGGAATACCGCGGACAGAAAATCGATGATGTTTTCTATCTCAGGACGATTGAAGATGGCATTCGGCTCGGGTTCGAGGCATCGGACTGCTCCCTTATCGTCGAGACGAATAAAAAGATGATCGGAGCGCTGAAACCGCTGAAGGCGGAGAACTACAAGACGTATCGTATTTACCAGCGTGCGATAAAATGACGCCCGATTCGGCAGGAATGAGAAGGCGGCGCGAAAGCGTCGCCTTTTTCATATCTTGCTGTTGATGGATTGAGGAGCTATACGGTCACTCCGGGCGTTTTTCGTGAAATAGATAAATTTCTGTACCATCTGAGGGTTGAACTTGAAGACGATCATCGCTATAATGAGGCTGGTGATGACGTCGATGACATAGTGGTACCTGAGGTACACGGTGGAAAAAACGATGATTCCCGCCCAGACGGCGGCGAAGCGGAAATACGGACGGTAATGTTTATAGGAAAGAAGAGCGGTCATGATCGACAGAAGGGCATGGCCGCTGGGATAACAGTCCCTGGTCATGAATGAATACCCGTCGAGAAAGTTTCTTACGTAATCGTAAAACAGTACACCGCTCAATGGAAATGTCTGGAGATGGTCCAGGGTGAACCTGGGGCCGATCGCCGGGAACAAATAATAACCAACATAACAGATGTAGAAAGAAAGCATCAGAGTGGAGACCACAACGTGGAAGTCCATCCTCCGTCCCTTGAAGAAAAGTATCAGCATGATCGAAAAGGGAAGGAAATAGAAACTGGCGTACACTATCTGCAGAAATTCGGTAAGCAGCGGGTGTGTAATGCTTTCGAGCAGCACCGTAGGGTCAATGCCGAGAAAGAGAAACCGGTCAATATGAATAAGGTATGCGTCTATATCGTAGGGATTTACAAGCGGAACCAGGTGATGATGCTCGAAATAGATGAACCATCCGGCGATTACGATATTGATATCCCTGAAGTCCGTAAACCATTGCCCTCTGATACGGCGATGAAGAAACCGGACGGCCAGAACGAGCATGATCAGTAGTGTGTTGAACAGGAAAATACCGATAACGTCACCGACCCTGGTATAAATCGCCATGATCGTATTCATAATGATGAGAATCCCCAGAGTTAATATTTCCTCCAGGTGGAAACGCTGGTCGTATTCGGCTTTAAGGTTCGTTATCATCGGATCGATTCAGGGAAAAGGCGCCGTTTCTTCGGGTGCCGGGCGGATACAGGCCGGCCGGATACGCCTACCGTAAAACCCGTGTAGATTAATTTCATCGCGATAAAAAATCAAGTAAAAATGGTCTATCACCCCCTGGATTCCGGGGGTGATAGACCGGTTTAGTGAATTACGTACTATTACCTGCCACATTCCAATTATGAATGGTTCCCGTACCGCCGCGACGGGTGAGTGAAGCCATGTACGAAATGAACATCCGATGGTGGAATGCGGGGCTGATAATTTCTATTGATCCCGGGACAGAACGCAAGATAAATGGTTCAAATTTTATGCTATATTGTATGACATAATAAATATATAAATATTTCTTGACAAAAACAAATATTATAATCATACATTATATCCATTAGTTAATAATACTCATAATAGCATGCAATGTTCATGTGTCATACCGCACCGCCAGGGCGCAACCCGACGCGGTATAACGACAGGGCTTGGGCGGCCGCGGGAGCATGGCGATAACAAGATGTAGTGTCGTGGAGTATTATACCATCATAAATACGGAGAAATTTGGTATATTTTGGTGTTCAAATAATGCCCATAGTGATTAAAATAAAAGTAAAAAAACTAGAATATGTTAAATATACTTGACATAATAACTGTTAGTAAACATGCATTACAAACCGATGTGCCGTTTCGCCGCACCGTCCGGAAAAGTTTCGGGGCGGCGTGTGAGATATGATAAGGGGATAAATCTAAGGAGAACGCTGGAGGTACAAGGTGAAATTCAGTTATAATCAGGAGGCCGTTAAAAACCTCAAGATTGAAGATACCTCGATTCTTGACCGTCTGGTCGACTATCGGCACGCCCGCGACTGGCGTCAGAAGAAGGATCATTCGCAGAGGGACAAACGCATGTCCCACAGTGAAGCCATCGCCCAATTCGTCAGCGACGGAGATATCTGGTATTGCGGCGGTTTCGGATATGTGCGGACCTCGATACAGAGCGACTGGGAGGTGATACGCCAGGGCAAGAAGAACCTTCAGTCGATCGGTTCCCCTAACACAAACCAGTCCTACGGCGTTACATTCGGCAACATGCCTTACACGCACGCTTCCTATGCCGGCGCCGAGATGCGTGGATACGACAAATATTTTTCCGACAACGTCAAGAGGGGCAGGGTGAAGATACTTTCCGACTGGAGCCATGGTCTGATGGCCCTCGGATTCAAAGCCGCCCAGCTCGGGGTGCCCGGACTTTATTCCAAGTCTGGTCTCGGTTCGGATCTGGTAAAACACAATCCGTATCTTAAAGTCATGAACAACCCGATGGTAGACGGTAACGATCCGTGCGTGTTCGTTCCGGCGATATTCCCGGACGTGGCGTGTATTCACGTCCATGCCGCCGACAAATTCGGAAACGCGCGAATAGCGGGTCCGGCGGTGAACGATATCGCGGCCGCGGCGGCAACCAGAAAACTGATCATCACGGCCGAGGAAATCGTTTCAAACGCGGATATCCGCTGGAACAACAAGGGTGTCGTTATCCCATTCCAGAACGTAGACGCGGTAGTCGAGCTTCCCTATGGCGCTCTTCCCGGCTATATGCCCGGAGCATACTACTGGGCGCGCCGCTGGTGGGAAAAATGCTTCTATATGATGAGCCAGGGCGACGAGGCGATGGAAGGATTCATCAAGGAATGGATACTCGGGACGAAGGACATCTACGAAGTCGTCAAGAAGCTCGGCGGAGTCGATTTCATGATCAATAACAAGAAACTGGCAAAAGCCGCGGAGGCGGACAACGAGGACGACGGCGTGAGTTTCAAGTACGAGCCGTGGTCACCGAATACGCCGCCGAACGTGTATGACTGACGAAGATCCACCGGATGATATATTTTAACTATGAATTATAGCAGGAGGAGAGCACGATGGCAGAATCTAAGCCGATGAATCCCTTGGAAATGGTTGCGTACGTTCTTTCGAAGCAGGTAAACGACCATGAGGTCGTATATATCGGAACCGGTCTTCCGATGGTGGCGGCGATCCTCGCGAAGAAGACC
>JAGODA010000279.1 GCA_017998475.1 Spirochaetota bacterium
CACCGGGTTGACCACCGGAAGCTCCTCCGGTTCGGGGCGAGAGATCATCACCGCCTCCGGGGGAGGAGCCTCCGTCGTTTCCGGCTCCGGCTCCGCATCGTCCGCCGCTTCGGGGGCGTCCCTGGTCTCAACGGATACCTGACCGCCCAGACGCCTGGAAAGCTCCTCCTTGATGAACGCGAGCTCTTTTCCGTCGATGATACGGCTGTAAAAGCCGTTTTCGTCGCTGATCGGGAACGACAGTATCAGACGACCGTCCTCGAAATGGGGACGCGCCTGGTTCAGGCGGACGTGCAGATACTGCCGCTGTTTTTCAAGCGACGAGAGAAACGCGGCCCACTCCCGCTCCAGCCTCGGGGCGGCCACCGCGGAGCCGGAATCCGCCGGACGCGCCGGTGGCGCCCCGGACGCCCGGCTCATGCCGGCGGCAGGCCGTGGAGGCTCAGGGGTTTTTTTTTCCGGGGGCGCCGGTACCGAGTGTCCGTCGATTCTCCTGAGTATCTCCGCGATCGAGGGTGAGGCTTTGGCCGCCGCCATGTCCAGAAGCCCCATCTCCAGGCATACCCGTTCCCCTGCCTGAGCGCGCAAATCGTTCTGTATATCGATGCCGATGCGGAACATCACGCCGAGCTCCTCGTCGTGGAAACGCGAGGAGAGTGCCTTGAGGCCGGTGGTCTCCTCCATCGAAAAGCCCAGTATTTCGCCCGCCTCCACGCCGCTTTTGAGCAGCCGAACGCTCCGGATAACATCCATAAGACCGGCCACGTAGCGCGGGATGTCCACTCCGAGCGACACCACGCGATGCACCTCGTCCATGAGCGCCGCGCGGTCGAGCGCCGCGACCGAATCCAGCACGTGCATGTAGCTTGCGAGCGGAACCACCCCGAGGAGCGCGAGCGCCTCCGCCTCGCCGACGGTCCCGTCCGAGAAGGAGTGCATCTGGTCCAGGAGCGACTGCGCGTCCCGCATCGAACCGTCGGCTGCGCGGGCGATGGAGTACAGCGCCTTCTCGTCTACGCCGAAGCCCTCCGCTCCGGCGATGTGGGCGAGATGCGCGACGATCGCGTCGATGGATATCTTTTTGAAAAAATATTTCTGGCAGCGCGAAAGGATTGTGTCCGGCACCCTGTGGATTTCGGTCGTCGCGAAGACGAAGATCACGTGCGCCGGGGGTTCCTCGAGGGTCTTCAACAGCGCGTTGAAGGCCTCGGTGGTGAGCATGTGCACCTCGTCGATAATGTAGACCTTATACGCGGACTTGAGGGGCGCGAAATTGACGTTCTCGCGGAGCTCCCGGATGTTTTCGATTCCGCGGCTGGAGGCGCCGTCGATCTCGATCACGTCGAAGGCGATACCCTCGCGTATCTCGCGGCAGTTTTCGCAGACACCGCAGGGTGTGTCGGTGGGCCCCTCCTTGCAGTTGACGGCCTTGGCGAGTATCCGCGCCATGGTGGTCTTTCCCACGCCGCGCGGACCGGCGAAGATATAGGCGTGGGCGATCCGCCCGTTCCTTATGCTGTTACGGATGGTGCGGGATACGTGCTCCTGGAAGACGACCGCGTCGAAATCCTGGGGGCGCCATTTTCTCGCGATTACCTGGTATGACATTGTCTCTCTTCAGGGGCGTGGACGTGAATGGCGTCGCGCGGGGGGGCGGCGTCGTGCCGGCCCCCCGCGCGGTATACGCCGACGGAATTCGGAGAAGGAGGGATTCGAACCCTCGGTAGCTTACGCTACACACGGTTTCCAACCGTGCTCCTTCGGCCACTCAGACACTTCTCCATGCTGCGAGTCTTCCGCGCCTCCGCCCGGTGCGATTGACGCGGAATTCGGAGAGAGAGGGATTCGAACCCTCGGAGGGGAAACCCCTCAACGGTTTTCGAGACCGCCCCATTCAACCGCTCTGGCATCTCTCCCTTGTGCGGCGGACGAACCGCCGGGACATCCATACCGCTATAACGAAAACCCCGGCATCAGCCGCCGAGTTTTTTTACCATTTCCTCGAAGAGAGGTTTGCTTTCCCTTCCGCGAACCGTCACGAGAAGACCTTCTCCGGCGTAATAGCCGATAAGCGGCGCGGTCTTCTCCGCATACGTGGACAGCCGGGCGCGCACAACGTCCTCCTTCTCATCATCGCGCTGAACGAGTACCGAGCCGCATCTGTCGCACACACCCTCCTTCTTCGGGGCTTTTCCATCGAGGTTGAAGATCGCCTGGCACGACGGATTCGAACAGGTGCGGCGCCCGGTGAGCCGCTTGATGATGACCTCCTCGGGCACGTCGAGATTGCATACCGCGTCCAGCCCGAGCGAGAGCTTTTTCAGCAGGACGCCCAGGGACTCCGCCTGGGGTATCGTGCGCGGAAATCCGTCGAGAATGAATCCGGACGCGCAGTCCGCTTCCCCCAGACGCTCTTCCATTATCCCCATTATCACCGAGTCCGGGACGAGATCGCCGCGCTTCATGTACGCCTCGGCCTCCTTCCCGATCGGAGTACCGGCCGCGACGGCCCCCCTCAGGATGTCCCCGGTCGATATCTGCACTATGGAGTACTTCTCGACGAGCATCTTCGAAATGGTTCCCTTCCCCGACCCGGGAGCGCCAAGCAGTATAAGTCGCATTGTAGTCTCCGACGATCGCTGTACGAAGGGGCGGACTTCGCGCCCTCAGCGGCCATTAAAATAAAAATAGACTCTCGGACGAGTCTATGAAAGCACTGCTTGGAACAGACTGATAAACGGACGAAATTTATCAAGAATTTTTTCTGTTGCGCCCCTCAGGCGCCGTTGACCCAGTCACACTGCGAGCACCTGGTCTCCCTGTACTTGTAGAATTCGCCGCCCGACGTTCTCACGACGGCCGCCATGACAAGCGCCTCGCACCGCGGGCAGTGCTTGGGTATGATTTCGTACTCCTCGCTCATTCTGTACTGCATGCCACCCTCCTTCCGGAATCGCGGACTTCCCTCATCTATGGTATCGGCGCGCATCCGATTTCCCGCCAACAAAAAATGAACACGCAACGAGCCGATTGACCGGATGCACAAAAAAAGACCGCGGAATATCCGCGGTCTTCTCCGTGCCCAGGATGGGATTTGAACCCATACAGGAAATTCCCACATGGCCCTCAACCATGCGTGTCTACCAGATTCCACCACCTGGGCGACTGCTTCACCGGCCGCCGGGTACGACCGCCGCCGGTAGAGTGTTACTAAAATCAAAGGTCACCTGTGTCAACACAAAATTTTGTTTTTTCTGGTGGACACGGCGCCGGCGCCGGGATAGCCTCCGGTGTCGCCGCGCGAAGAACACGCCTGACTTCGCCGGCGCGACACGAAAGGGCATGGAGTGGATACATGGCGCGCAGATGGTACGACTATTTCGCGACCGCGTCAGGCGAGAGAGGGGGTAATCTCTTAACAACGGCCGGGGCCTTCACCATTCTGGTGTCGCTCGCACTGCCGTGGTTTTACGTGGACTACCGGCTGACACACTCGGGGATACCGGGCATACGGCTGCTCCTCGATTACATCGCGGGAGATGCGGTCGCCTCGCTTTTACCCGCCCTCGCCGCGGGATCGGCGGCCCTCACCTCCCTTTATGTCCTGATTTCGAAGAAGGCGGCGCGCTCGACCGTATTCGCCATCCTTACAGCCGCACTCACCGTCGGAGCGGTGTTTTCACTGTCCGTTTCGCCGGAGCATTTCGGACCGGGTCTGTGCTGCGTATTCATCGGCCTAGGCGCCGCCGCGATCGGTCCGTTTGCGAAGATCTGAGAGGCCGCGAACCTCGCGCTTGCGCTCCCGGTATCTGCGCGTTTCCTCCACGTATTCGGCGATCCTTCGCATAATTTTTACGCACTCAACGGGGAACTTGCCCACCGATGTCTCGCCCGAGAGCATGACCACGTCCGTACCGTCGTAGATCGCGTTCGCGATATCGCTCACGTCGGCGCGGCTCGGGCGCGCGTTCTCCATCATCGACTCCAGCATCTGGGTGGCGGTGATGACGGGTTTGCCCGCGAGCGTGCATTTCTCGATCATTACCTTCTGCATCTCGGGCAACGTCACAGGGTCCATCTCGACGCCGAGGTCGCCCCGGGCCACCATGACCGCGTCGGTTTCGCTGAGAATCTCGTCGAAATTGTTGATCCCTTCGGGATTTTCGATTTTGGAGATGATTCCGATACCGGTACCCGCCAGGCGCTGCCTGAGCTCGCGGACGTCGTCGGCGTTTCGCGTGAACGAATCGGCCAGAAAGTCGACCCCGTGCCGTATGGCGAACTCGAGATCGGGAAGATCCTGGGGCATGGTGTACTGATAGCCGACCACGGTATCCGGGTGATTGAGTCCCTTGCGCGAAGGAAGCACGTCTCCGAAGAGCAGGACGCACTCTATATGGCCATTCCCCGCGCGCTCGACGCTCAGGCCCACGT
>JAGODA010000280.1 GCA_017998475.1 Spirochaetota bacterium
TCGCCGGTCTGGTGAACAGGATTGAGACGATTTCGCTGATCGGAACGAGGGCCGGCGCGTACTTTTCGTTCAGCATGGCCTTCAGGCTGCTCGAGTCGGACGGGCGGGCCGAGAACCGGTAGGTTTCGCAGGTGACAGATCAGAGGAGGAGGGGGATCCATGGCCGGACGCGTGCTGAAGTATAACACCGGTGAGAAGATCATCGAGGCGGGAAAAGTCGAACAGCGGATGTACATCATCCTGGAGGGATCGGTGGGAATCTCGCTGAGCGACGGGAAAAGCACCATACGGGTGGCCACCCTGCAGAAGGGGGATTTTTTCGGCGAGATATCGCTTTTCAACAGCTCCCCGCGGAGCGCGAACGCGACGGCGCTGGGGGATGTCACCGTCGCCTACATCGACAACCTGCAGGACCTCAAGGCCTTCCTGGTCAAAAACCCGTCCTTCGCGGCCAAGATGGTCCATATCCTCGCCCAGCGGCTCGCGAAAACCGACGAGATACTGATAGGGAAAATCAGCGAGCTTAACCGCGTCCAGCTGATAGGGAAGTAGCGGGATGACGATGTGAAGCTCGTCATGAAACATCTCTTCGGACCCGTCAATTCGCGTCGGCTTGGCATATCGCTCGGGATCGACCTGGTCCCCTTCAAGACATGTTCCCTCAACTGCGTCTACTGCGAATGCGGAAAGACGAGCAGGCTGACGTCGTCCCCGGCCGAGTACGCGCCCACGGACGAGGTGATCGCCGAATTGCGCATGTACCTGGCGTCGGGGCCCCGGCTTGACGCGCTCACCTTCTCCGGCTCGGGCGAGCCGACCCTTCACAGCGGCATCGGCAGGATCATCGACGTCATCAAGGACGAGTTCCCCGGTTACCGGGTGGTCGTCCTCACGAACGGCACGCTGCTGTGGCGCGAAGCGGTGCGGCGCTCCCTTCTGCGCGCCGACGTCATCGTCCCCTCGCTCGACGCGGTCAGCGACCAGGCTTTCAGAAAGATCGCGCGTCCCGCCCCGGGCGTAACGCCGAAACGCCTTGTGGAGGGACTGGTCAGGCTCCGCGACGAATTCTCCGGGGAGATCCTTCTCGAGATATTCATCGTTCCCGGGGTCAACGATTCGGAGGAGGAGCTTTCCCTGCTCGCGGAGGTCTGCGCGCGCGTACGGCCCGACCGCATCCAGATAAATTCGCTCGACCGCCCCGGCGCCGAGAGGTGGGTGGACCCGCTCTCCGCAGACGATCTCGCGCGGGCGAAATCGTTCTTTTCCGCCTTCGAGGTGGATATCATCGGGAAACCGGGTTCGCGCGGAGAGATGGAGACGGCCCGCCTGAAAGAAGGGCTCGCCGCAGCCGTCGAGGCCACAATCGGACGGCGGCCGTCCACGCTGGACGACCTCTGCCGCGCCCTCGGAGCGCCCCCGCGCGAGGTGGAAAAAGTGCTTGCCGGCCTTTCATCGAAAGGGCTACTCGATGTACGGGAGCTTTCGCGCGGAACGTTTTACTCGATAAAAAAAGAAGGGCATAAGCGGGACAGGGCATGACCACACGGAATTCCGAGAAAGAGGAAAGAAGGAAGACCCAGATCGTCCAGGCGGCATTCGACGTGATCGCGTCGAAGGGGTATAACTACTTCACCATCGAGGACATCGCCAACCGGGCCGGGCTTTCCAAGGGCGGGGTCCTTCATTATTTCAAGACAAAGGAAGACATCCTCATCCACCTTCTCGAGCTCATTTACCGCCAGATCGAGGAAACGATCGTGCGCCGCTCCCAGCGCTACCGGACCGCGGAGAAGAAGCTCAAGGCGATCATCATCGCCTTCATCGTCACGGCGAAGCGCCACCCGGCCGTCTACACCGTAATGGTGGACTTCTGGGCCCAGGTCCCCACGAACGAGCGGGTCCGCAATATCAACGGCAAGATCTACGGCATCATCTGCGACGAGGTCAGCAAGATCATCGATCTCGGTATCGAATCCGGGGAGTTTATAGGGGTCGACTCGGCCGACGTGGCGCGGCTCATCGTGTCGATGGTCATGAACGTCGCCATACAGTGGACATTCAACAACCAGGCGTACAACATCGACCACGTCACCAGGGCCTGCCTTTCCATGGTGACCGCCTACCTGAAAAAGCGCAGGGAGATCAGAGCGGAATCGTGATGCGCGCGCGGGTTTTGTTGCGGCCGTCGGTCGTCACCGAGAAATTCTTGTAGCTGATATTGATGCTCTTCATAAGAAGAACCACCATCGAAAGCCCCAGTCCCATCCCTTCGGCCGCCGGGTCGGGATTCTCCAGGTAGAACTCGGCGATACTGTCGTACTTCGACGACTTCTCGATGCGCTCGTTGATCCTGGCCAGGTCCCGCTTGGAAAGCGGCAGATTGTTGACCACGTCGATGACCAGGCGGTTCCCCTGCATTTTAAGGTACGTCCGGGTGGAGAGGCGGTTGACCTTGGACTTGATGCCGTATTCCAGCAGCGCCTCTTCGTTGAGGATTGTGCGCAGTTTCCGCACGATATCGATGATATCGTCCGTCTCGGTGATGATGCCCTCCTCCAGCAGAAGGCGCTTGGCGTTCGCCTTGGTGGCGTTCGAGGTGAGTTCCTTAATGCAGGAGAAGATGGGGGTAAGGTACTCCTCTTTCCCGTATTTCTCTAGGATGCGGGCCAGGGCGAACTTGATCTGCTCCTCGGTCGTCTCGATCATGGAATAGGAGATAAAAACGACGTCGCTTCCCTGGTTGATCGCGTTTATCAGCTCGGGCTGGATGTTCTTTTTGTCTAGAAGCAGTTCCATGTGTTCGACACCGTCGAGTGTGAGTCCGCGAACGACCCGTCAAGGCGGGGGCGCGCGCCGCGACCGATCATAATGTATACAGGAAAGGTCCGCGGTATAGCAAGAATAAAATCATCGCCGGACGAAAAATTGGACATTTACGGCGCATCGTTAAATGTATTGACAGAATTTTTCGCCGGGGGTAGCTATACTGTCACCACGGGGAGGGTGGACCCTCCGGACCTTTAAGTACGACCGATCAGGGGTGAACGATGCTCGACCTGGTATTCCCTTCCGTATCCTCGATCATCAGCATTACGGCGCTGGGAGCGGCGTTCGGGGTGATCCTTTCATATGCCAAGATAAAACTGCACGTGGAGCGTGACCCGCGCCTGGGCTATATCGCCGAGGCGCTGCCGGGGGCCAACTGCGGCGCCTGCGGTTTCCCGGGCTGTTCGGGATATGCCATGAAGATCCTCGAGGGTTCGGCGCCCATCAATCTCTGCATGGTCGGCGGGGCCGACTCCGTGGAGAAGATATCCCGCATCATGGACATCAAGGCCGAGGCGCAGAAGCCGAAGATCGCCCGCGTCCACTGCCAGGGCGGCTGTGATGTCGCCAATAACCGCTTCGATTATAACGGCCCCAAAAGCTGTGCCGCTGCCCAGCAGATCCGCGAGGGCTTCAAGACCTGCGCGTACGGGTGCCTGGGATTCGGGGACTGCATGAACGCCTGCCCCTTCGGGGCCATACACATGAGCCCGACCGGGCTTCCGGTCGTAAGCCGCGAGCTGTGTACCGGGTGCGGCAACTGTGTGGCCGCCTGCCCGCGGAACATCATAAGCCTCGTCGACAAAGACTTCGACATACACGTGATGTGCCGCAACACCGAGAAGGCCCCGGTAATGAAGAAGGGCTGCTCCGTGGGCTGCATTGCCTGCAATCGCTGCGTGAAGGCCTGTAAAGAGGTATTCGCCGACAACCCGGAGATAGAGACCGCGATCACCGTATCGAACTTCCTGGCGGATATCGATTACTCGCTGTGCATCAACTGCGGCAAGTGCGCCGAGGTGTGCCCCCAGAAGGTAATAGAATTCACGAAGGTACCCGCAGTCGTGGGATGAAATCCATCGATGAAATGACCGGCGCCGAGAAGGCCGCGGCGCTCATGGTGGCCCTGGGCCCGGATGCCGCCGCCGAGATAATGAAACACCTCGACGAGGAAAGCATACAGCGCATAAGCCGCGAGATCGCCGTCGTCGAACGGCTCACCCCTCACGAACGGGAGGACCTCATCGGCGAGTTCCTCATCGACCTCAGGAAACGCAAAAAGACGGTACAGGGCGGGGAGAACGTCGCTCGCGAGCTTCTTCTGGCGTCGTTCGGCGAGGAGAAGGCCGCGGGCATACTCAAGAAGCTCACGCGTCAGAACCTCGAGAAGGGCTTCGAGTTTCTCGCCGGAATAGAGCCAGACGTGCTCTACTCGTTCATCCAGGGGGAGCACCCGCAGACGATAGCCATAACCCTTGCCCACCTTCCCGCCGCGCGGGCCGCCGAAGTGCTGAAGCTCCTCCCTCCCTCCGACGCGAAGGAAGCGGCGCTCCGCATGGCGCGGATGGAGAAGACCTCGCCCGACGCGGTG
>JAGODA010000011.1 GCA_017998475.1 Spirochaetota bacterium
GAGAGGACCGACGCAATCACCTCTTACGGCTATGTAGTGAAGAACTCCGGCGATGTCGTGCTTCTGGCATCCATCCGCATGGCCTTTCGCCTGCACGAAGCCCACGCGAAGCTGAAGGAAAGCGAGGAGCGCTATCGAACGCTCGTGGAACATTCGCCCGCGGCCATCCTCATCCATCAGAACGGCATCGTTCGCTACGGCAACCAGGCCGCTGCGAAACTGTTCGGCGCGGCGTCGTGGGAGGAATTCGTCGGGAAAAACGCGCTGGAGGCGGTGCATCCCGATGATCGGAACAAGGTAATCGACCGGGTTCTTCGGATGATGGAAACCGGTGAGCCGGCCCCAATGGAGGTGGAACGTTTTGTCACCGCGGACGGGCGTGTGATCCATGTTCAGGTCGCGGGGGCCCGTATCAACTGGGAAGGACAGGCAGCTTCACAGACGATCGGCATTGACGTGACCGAGCAGATACTGGCCCAGCGCGAACTTCAGGCACAGAGCGAAAGACGCGAGGGATTTTTCAATTCACTTCCCGTAATCGTCTGGTATATGGACCGCGACGGACGCGTTTTATGGGGGAATGATTTTGCCGCCAGGACCATGGGCCTTACAAGCGAAGAGTGCCTTGGTAAAACCGTCTTCGACCTCTTCCCCGAAGCGCAGGCCGCGCGGTTCCACGCGGACAACATGGAGGTTATTACCACCGGGTCGCCGAAGCTGGATATAATCGAGGAATATCGCGGGGCCGAAGGCGGATCGCGCTGGGCGCATACCAGCAAATACCCGCTGAGGGGAAAAGACGACGTGATCGAAGGGGTCGTAATCCTCGCGATAGATATTACCGGACGCGTGCGCGCCGAAACCGCCCTGCGCGATTCTGAACGGCGCCAGAGAAGTTTTCTCAACGCGGCCTCCGACATGGCCTTCATAAAGGACGAGAAGCTCCGCTACCTGATGGTAAACCAGGCATATGTCGATTTCCTCGGCAGGCCCGAACACGAGATACTCGGCGCGACCGATGACGAGCTCATGATCCCCGAGGCCGCGGCCGGGTGCCGCCGAAGCGACGAACAGGCGCTGACTGAGGACAGGCTCGTCATCTCGCTTGAGGTCGTCGGCGGCAGAACCTATGAGACGCGGAAATTCCCCGTTATGCTGGGCGGCAGGCGGGGGGTGGGCGGATTCGTCCGCGATATAACCGAGGCAAGGCGCGACGACGACGCCCTTCGCGAGAGCGAGCTAAAATACCGGCGCCTCTTCGACCTCGAATCGGACGCCATCTTTCTCATCGACAACCGGACCGGCGACCTGCTTGAGGCCAACGAGGCCGCCTGCCGGCTGTACGGCTACACCCGCGAGGAGTTCACCTCACTGCACAATTACGATCTTTCAGCGGAACCGGAGGAAACCCGGCGCGCCACGGGCGGCGGGCTAACGGTGATTCCGGTCCGATACCACCGCAAGAAGAGCGGTGAGATATTTCCTGTCGAAATTACAGCGACCCATTTTGAATGGCAGGGGCGGGCGGTGCATATCGCCGCGATCAGGGATATCAGCTTCAGAATCGAGGCCGAGAAACAACTGCGCGAAAGCGAGCTCAAGTACCGCCAGATATTCAACCACGCGCCCGCCGGCATCTACGAGATCGACGTCCTCACGGGAAGGTTTATCAGCGTGAATCAGCTCATGTGCGAGTATACGGGATATTCTGAAACCGAGCTTCTTTCCATGAACGCCATGGACATCCTCGCCGAGGAGAGCCGGGCCGAATTTCTTGACCGGGTGGCAAAAATACATCGCGGTGAGAACGTTCCGGCTCCTCCGGAATTCTGTATAAAAAACAGGGACGGAAGTACGCGTTGGGTCCAGCTCAACGCCGAATACACCTGGCGGGACGAACGGATCGTTTCAGCCACCGTTGTGGCGTACGATATAGGCGAACGTAAAAAGGCCGAGGAAGCCCTGAAGGCGAGTGAGGAAAAATATCGTCAGCTCTTTACCTTCGCGCCGGCGGGTATCTACGAGGTCGATTTCACCACCGGGCGTTTCGTACGGGTCAACTCGCTTATTTGCGAATACACCGGCTATACGGAGGAGGAACTCCTCACAATGGGGACGCTCAACATCCTCACCGAGGAGAGCCAGCTCCATTTCCTCGAAAGGCTCGAAAAGATCAACCGCGGCGAGAGTGTGCCGATGAATCCGGAGTTCTGCATGCGAAACAGGGATGGGAGCACGCGGTGGGTCCAGCTCAATGTTGGATTCATCCGGAAAGAGGGCCGTGTGACCGGCGCCACCGTTGTGGCGCACGACATCAGTGAACGGAAAAAATCCGAGGACGCGTTGCGCGAGAGCGAGGAGCGGTACGCGCTTATCGCCAACAATGTCGCCGATACCATTACCATCATGGATCTCGACTTGAACGTCCATTATGCCAGCCCCTCGATCGAGCGCCTGCGCGGCTTTACCGTCGATGAAGTCATGACGCAGACGATCGACCAGATCCTGACGCCGGAATCCATCGAGATCGCCGCTTCCGTGCTGAAGGATGAGCTGGATCGGGAGAACGATCCGGCGGCTGACCGCGGAAGAAGCCGCTCGCTCGAGCTCCAGGAATACCATAAAAACGGGTCGGTCATCTGGGTGGGGAACAGCTTCTCGTTCCTCCGGGATGAAAACGGCAGGCCGCACCGGATCCTCATAGTCTCCCGCGATATCACCGAGCGCAAGCGCGCCGAGAAGGCCCTCGAGGAGGCGCTCGTCGAGAACAGGACCCTGCTCCACGAGCTCAGGCACCGCGTGAAGAACAGCATCGCCATGATCGCGAGCATGGTGGCCCTGGAGGCCGGACGCGTATCTTCCGGGGAGGCGAGGGAGGCCCTTGACGATATGCGCAACCGCATACTCTCCCTCTCGCACATGTACGACATGATCCATTCCACGGGCGAGTCGACCACGGTGCGGCTCGACTCCTACCTGCAGAGGATCGTGCGCTCGCTGTCGGAAACGCTCGCGTACGACCGGGAGCGTATCGAAATACGCGCGCGGTGTGAGAACCTCGTTATCGAAACCCAGCGTGCGGCGCTGTTCGGGCTGATAGTGAACGAACTGGTGACGAACGCCGTAAAGCACGCGTTCCCCGGAGGCGGAAGCGGCACGGTCAGTATTGAGCTCGCCGCGGCCGACTGCGGCATCAGCCTTTCGGTCGCCGATAACGGGGTGGGACTCGGAGAGTCGTTCGACATCGAACGGTCCGAGGGGCTGGGTATGAAGCTGGTCCGTCTGCTCGCCCGCCAGATGAAAGCGGAGCTCTCCGTGGAGCGTTCCGGCGGCACGCGCTTCAGCATACTGGTGGCGCGCGCCTGAGGGCCTCAGGTCGCGAGCGCTCCGACATAGTCCGCGCTTTTCCCCGAAACCAGCACGTTGCACTGTGCCTTTGCTATAAGGCCGTCCCCGCGCGTAAGACCGCCGGCCAGATGTATGAGGTTTTTCCCCTCCCTGATCACGGACGCGGATGCGCGTATAACATCGCCCGCGCGCGCCGTTCCGAGATAATCGATCGTCATGTTGATTGTCAGCAGGGCAGTGTCGTAGCCCAGGGTGGCGCACACCGTGCCCATGGCGTCGTCCAGCATCGCCGCCTGAATGCCGCCGTGCAGGTAGCCTGCCGGGTTCGTCATCTCCGGGCGGGCCGTGTAATCGAGCACTATGCGTCCCCGCTCCACCTCCACCAGCACCGCGTCGAGCCACCGCGTGACACAGTCGAAGGGCATTGCCCCGAGTTTTTTTCCGACAAAGGGTCTCATCATCGAAAGGATCGATTCGGTCAGGCTGGCTGAAGGGGTATCGGAAGCGGCCATGTGAATATCTCCAGAAGCACGATCGTTGTTCTGAGACGCAATGGATTCCTATCGGTCGCCTGAAGGCTCCTGTCAATAAAAAACAGCATGTCGTGCCTTATCGATAAAAATGAATATTTGTTGACAGATGATTGAAAACTGGTTAGACGTCCAACCAATTAGCGGTATATCTGTCCGCGGAGCACGGCGGATTGCGGTCGGCCGAGCGGATCGAATGAAAACATCCGTGCCGGGGGGGGAATGAAAATACAATTCAGCAGTATCAGCGACATGGTTATCAGACAGGCGGACGCACGTGAAGACAGGCCGGTCATCCGGTTCTACGACCGCGATATCAGCTATCGGGAACTGGAACGAAAAAGCGCCGCGGTGGCGGCGGGACTCGGGAGCCTGGGCGTCAAGAAGGGGGACCGGGTATGTATCCTCATGGAGAATTCGCCGGAATATTACTTTGCCTATCTCGGAATCATCAGGCTTGGCGCTATCGCGGGTCCGGTGAACTGCTGGTGGCAGACAAAGGAGATAGAATACCTTTTCCGCGATTCGGGAGCGATCGCCGTGATCTTCGATTCCGCGTATCGCGCTCATGTCGAGACGATTCGAGGCCAGGCCCCGGCGCTTAAGCATCTTATAGAGCGCGGCGGCGATGGCGCCTTCATTTCGTTCGAGGAAATGACGGTAAAGGATACTTCCCCGCCGACGGTCGAAATCTCAATGGACGACATTTCCACCATCGTTTACACCTCGGGTACCACCGGGAATCCAAAGGGAGTTCTGCTCACGCACGGCAACATCCTGACCAACTCATTTCAGGCGGGCATGCTGGCCAATATACGGGAAAACGACGTGGTCATGTGTTTTCTGCCACTCTTCCATGTTAACGGGCTGGTGATCACCGGCACCGCGCCGATGTGCGCTGGCGCGCAGATCGTGCTCCGAAAAGGATTCTCGGCGGGCGAATTCTGGGAGTGCGTTTCGAAATACCGGGTAACTATTTTCAGCGGTGTTCCCACCGTATATCAGATACTCCTCAACACGCCCGGCAGCGAAAAGGCCGATGTGAGTTCCCTTCGCTACGGGGTGTGCGGGGCGGCCCCCATGCCCGTAGAAACCATACGGAAGTTCGAGGAAATGTTCAACATGATAATCATCGAGGGATACGGCCTTACCGAGGCGACGGCGGGGGCGACCGCCAACCCGATTAACGGTGTCCGCAAGATCGGATCGATCGGCATTCCGTTTGCCGACAGCGAGGTCAGGCTGTTCGACGACGACGATCGAGAAGTGCCGAGGGGAGAGGTCGGCGAGATAGTAATCCGAGGCGGCAACGTGATGAAGGGCTATTTCAACAAGCCGGAAGAGACCGAAAAGACCCTGCGCGGAGGGTGGCTCCATACGGGTGACATGGCCTATGCCGACGAGGACGGTTATTTCTTCATCGTGGACCGTAAAAAGGAAATGATCATACGAGGAGGCGAGAACATCTATCCCAAGGAGCTCGAGGAGATAATGTACGGCCATCCGAAAGTACAGGAGGTCGCGGTTGTCGGCATGAAGGATGAGATATACGGTGAAGAGGTGATGGCCTGCGTCGTCACCCGGCAGGGTGAAACGATCGACACGGAGGAGTTTCGCTCCTGGTGCAGGGAGAACATGGCGTCGTACAAGGTGCCGAAATACGTCAGCATCAGACAGCAGTTGCCGAAGAATATCCTCGGCAAGATATTGAAGAAAGAACTGAAGTCACAGTTGAAGGCGGAGGGAATGCAGGCCTGAGTGCATTCGCGGCACGGGAGGGGAAGCTCATTCCGGTTTCACGGAGCCTCGCGGTAATGTAAGGGACCGGAATTCCGTGGCTTTCTCTCCCGTTCAGTGGCTCCCGCGCTTCAGTATGCCGCCTATGTCCACACCCTCGAGCTGTCGCATGATAAGCGGTTCGAGGTCCTCCACTGCCACTGCGAGCTCCTCCGGGCGGGGGTGATGGTTGAAGATGAAGACCACGTGGGACAGGAAGCTCTCGGTGATCCGTATGCCGAACTGGGCGAAGTACACGCCCAGACCCTCGCCCGTGCACGCGCCGATCATAATCGAATCCCGATCGCGGTGTAACAGCTCGCTCTTCTCCGCGAATACCGTTTCCGCGCCGGGGTCCTCGAAGAGCGTAAAGCCAACCCCGGCCTCCGTGAGATAGTCGGTGAAGGGGCGAACGCCCAGAAATCGATGCTCGATATACGGCTTTGCGCCTGCCATGGCATTCATCCTCAGCGTGTTTGTAATCACCTGACAGATCACAGCGCCCGCCGCGGCCTGTCCAGCAGTATTTGCGTGCGGTGAAGGCGGGTGAGCGAACTCACATCGAGATCGATCCCTTCCGGAAATCGGTCGCGCCGATGAGCGCGTTGATGAGTACCGGGTGCCCCTCGCCGGCAAGGCGCCGCGCTTCCGCAAGCGCGGATTCGATTTCCTCCCGGGACCGGATGAGAATGCCGCGCCCGCCGAAGCCCTCCGCCACCGCGTGGTAGTCGGTGCGGCGGAGCACCGTTCCCGTGTCGTCGCGCAGGTACTCCACCTGGTCGCGCGCTATCTGCGTCCACGCCGCGTCGTTTCCCACCACGGCGATAACCGGAAGGCCGTGCCGCACGAACGTGTCGAACTCCTGCAGGCTGTAGCCCGCGGCCCCGTCGCCGTATAATATCCACACGCGCGAACCGGGCCTTGCGAGCTTCGCCCCGAGGGCGAATCCCGCGCCGACGCCGAGGGTCCCGAAAACGCCAGGGTCGAGCCAGGAGAGCGGCCCCGCCGGCCGCACGATATACGCGGCGGACGAGGCGAAATCGCCCCCGTCGACGATCACGATATCGTCGTCTCCAAGGGCAGTGTCGATCAGCCGGAGAAGCCCGAGCGGATTGATCGCTTCGGATTCCTCGGCGGCCATGCGCCCTATCTCGTCTTCGCGTTCGCGGTCGCGCGCCGAAAGCCTCGCGATCCACTCCGGAACGGAGCGGTTCCGGCCGGGGAGCGTTGCGGCCAGTGACGAAAGGAAGAGCAGCGGGTCGGCATGCGCGGCGAGGTCGGGCCGGCGGTTGAGGTAGAGGTCGGCACGGCCGCGGTTGACGCCGATGAGTTTCGCGCGGGCGTTTACATCACGCCCGTAGTTGAGGCGGAAATCGCAGGGCATACCGGCCAGAACGACGAGGTCGGACTCGGCGAGCGCCTCGCGCCGCCGGTGGCGCGCCAGAAGCGGGTGCTCCCTTCCGAGAAGTCCGCGGGCCATTCCCGTCAGAAAGACGGGAACACCGATGGTCTCTATCGCGCGCGTGAGCGCCGGTACGCCTTCGGTCCTCAGCATGGCCTGGCTTCCGACGATCATCAGAGGACGCTCGGCGCGGCGTATGAGGCGCGCGGCGGAACGCACCGCGCGCACGCTCGCTCCTGATACGGATGCGGACGGGACCTGATCTCCGGCGGAGACCTCCGGGGCGCAGGCGAACATGCGGTCGACGTGACGGTTGAGGTACCAGCGCAGAGTGCGCGCCCGCAGGCCGCCTCCGCCGGGCGTATCGCTCTTAATGCCGTACCAGCGGCGCACAAGGGCCTCGTCGTAGAGCAGGTCGATGGGGCATTCGACGAAGACGGGGCCGGGAACGCCGGAAAGGGCCAGGTCGAACGCGTGCTCGAGTACGGGGGCCAGGTCGCAGGCTCGCTTGACGCGAAGTACCTTCTTGACGCAGGAGCCTACGAGCGCCGCCTGGTCGATATCCTGAAGCGAGCCGCGACCGCGGAGCACGGTGGCCGCCGCGCCGCCGAGCAGGACCAGCGGAGACTGGGCAAGATGCGCGTTCTTGAGTGCCGTTACGGTGTTGGCCACCCCGGGGCCGGCCGTCACCGCGGCGACTCCCGGCACGCCCGTAAGGCGGGCGACCGCGTCCGCGGCGAAGACCGCCGTCGCCTCGTCGCGCACGTCGATGACGCGGATACCTGCTCGCCTCGCCCCGACCAGAATGGGGGCTATGTGCCCGCCGCACAGGGTGAAGAGGAAGCGCACCCCCCGGGCGGCCAGGACCCCCGCGATCGCGGAACCGCCGTCGATGCTCACCGTGCGCCCTCCAGTACGTGACGGTCCGGCACCGCGCAGAGCATGGTGCCGGTGAACACCTTCTCTCCGTCCCGGAAAACATCGACCGCGACCGTGCGCTTTCTGCCTTCGGACGAGCTGACCCTTGCCTCCGCCCGGAGCCTTTCCCCCGATCGCGCCGGTTTCAGGAACGTGATATCGGCCTTTCCGAGCACCACATTAGGATGGTTGACCGCGAGCATCGCCGCGTAATCGGCCAGGCCGAATACGAAGCCGCCGTGCACCAGGCCACTGTCGTCGGCGCGCATTTCGTCAGTAAGCGTCAATTCGACCGCGCAGGCCCCCTGGTCGAGCCGTACGGGTGTGCCGCACAGGCGGCGGTCGATACGGTGATGGGTGGTGATGTTCGGTTCATTCATCGGCATGCCTCGTTTCGTGCTGTTCGGTATCGCGCGGCTCGCCGCGCAGGTAAAATATCATATAACAGCATACACACCGGGGAGGAAAAGGTCAACCGATAACGGGAGAGCAAAGGCGCGCGCGAGGAGATGGGAGTATCGTGGCGCGGATATAATAATTGAAATCGAACGAAGTACGCATTGCGAGGGAAAAGACAGGCCGCCTCCGCGGGGGCGGCCGTCACCATTACATCATCGTGGCCCATTCGGAGGTTTCGCGTCCCTCCTGGCCGATCGACAACGCTTTAAGACGGGTCGCGAGCTTTTCGAGGAGCTCCTCGCGCTCTTTCAGCATATCGCGGTATTCGCGGGTGCTGGTGTGGCGGATCTCCGTCGGCAACTCCTTCAGCTCGCGCGCCACAAGGTCGATGATCATTTCCATCTCCCTGTCGTCCAGATGGATATTCATGCGTCCTCCCCGCCGCGGTTCCGGCGTCGCACGAGTTCGACGTTTCACGCGGCCCGCGCGCTTCGCCATGCCGGAGTATGCGATAAGTAATGTCGCGGAACGCCCGGGCGCGTCCCGGTTGGAATATAGGCACCGAAGGGGGAGAAGTCAAAAAAACAGGGAGGATGGAGAGGCCCGCACGCGGGCCCCTCCGTGCGCGGTGGATCAGCCTTCCCGGTACATCCGTTCGATGATGTCCGCGTACTTCTTTTCCACCACCTTGCGCTTCACCTTCATGGTCGGCGTGATCTCTCCGGCGTCCTGCGAGAACTCGTGCGCGAGCAGGGTGAACTTCTTGATCTGCTCGACGCGTCCCAGGTCCTTCTGCCGCTGGTCGATGATCTTTTTAAAATGCTCGACCACTTCGGGTTTTCCGACCAGCTCCTCGCGGGACGACCAGCCGAGTCCCTTTTTAAGCGCCCAGGCCTCAAGCGAAGAGAACGACGGCACCACGAGGGCGGTCAGGTAGTTGCGGGCGTCGCCGATAATCGCGATGTACTCGATGAAAAAGTCCTCGGTCATGAGCGATTCTATGAGCTGCGGGGCGATGTTCTTCCCGCCGGAGGTGATGATGAGGTCCTTGATCCTGTCGGTGATGTACAGGTACCCGTCCTCGTCGAAGCGCCCGATGTCCCCGGTCCTGAACCACCCGTCCTCGGTGAAGGCCTCGGCGGTCTGCTTCGGCTTGTTGAAGTATCCCTGTACGATGTTGGGGCCCCTGGCCTGGATCTCGCCCGTTTCCGGATCGATCCGTATGTCCACCAGCGGCACCACGGGGCCGCAGCTTCCGAACTTGAAGCAGGAAGGCCCGTTCATGGCGAGCACCGGCGCGGTCTCCGTGAGGCCGTAGCCGACGGTGATGAGCACGCCCGCGTTGTAAAAGAAGCGGGCGATTTCCGGCGAGAGAGGCGCGCCGCCGGCGTTGAGGTGGTGCATGCGGTTGCCGAAAAGGTCGACGATTTTGTGCAGGACCAGCTTGTGCGCGAGGCGGTAGCGCAGCCACAGCCAGGGGCCGAGCATCCTGCCGTTCATCCGGCGATCGCCGGCCTTTTCCGCGACCTTCATGGCCCAGCGGAAAATCTTCTGCTTCGCCGGCGGGGCCTGCTGTACGCCGGCGTGAATGGTCGAATAGATCTTCTCGAAGAGCCTGGGCGCGCTGTTCATTATCGTCGCGTTGGCTTCTTTCATGATTTCCAGGATCTGCGTGTGGTCCTCGCAGTAGCAGATGCGCGCGTCCATCTGCATGATGCCGTAGTCCCACGAGCGCTCCAGCACGTGGCTGAGCGGAAGCATGCAGAGCGTCATGTCGTCCTCGCCGTGCCCGGCCTGCGGGAAGTAGCCGACGGCCCAGCTGTTGTGCATCAGGCTTTTATGCGTGTGGACGGCGCCTTTGGGCTCGCCCGTGGTGCCGGAGGTGTAAATGAGCGTGCACTTGTCGTCCCAGTGGCAGCGCTGAGCCCTGCGGGCGATCTCATCGGCATGGCCCGCCTTCGCGCCCGTCGCGAGGAAGTCGTCCCAGGTCATGACGCGCGGATCGCCCGTGTCGATCGTCATGCCGCGATGGAAGACGACGATGTGCTCCAGACAGGCGCAGCGGTCCAGCAGCGGATAGGCCCGGTCGTACTGCTCCTGCCTGCCGACGAACAGCACGCGGATCCCTGCGTCGTTGACGATGTACTCGGCCTCCTTCGTGCTGTTGGTGGGATAGATGGGCACTGTGACGGCCCGTACGCAGAGCGCGCCGAGGTCGGACAGGTGCCACTCCGGGCGGTTGGCCGAGTAAATGCCGACCCGGTCCTCGTCCTGTATCCCGAACTCGATGAGGGCGGCCGACACCATGTGCATCGTGCGCGACATCTCGTTCCACGAAATCCGTTCCCATGTCCCGTAGGTTTTGTGGATGAGCTCCTCGCGGTCGCCGAATTTCTTCGCGCGGTCGTGGACCATGAGGCCGAAGTGCCGGTTCTTCTCGAGGAAGGCCTGGAATTCCTTTTCCAGCTCGGGGCGTCTGTTCGCGTATTCGGCGGTGAGGTTTTTTCGGCGCGGATTTCCGTCTCTGGTGGCCATTTCGATCTCCTGCGTGCAGTGTGATATATGGCGGCCGCCGGTGGAATGAACGGAGGCCGCGCATCCTGGAAACGATTAGCTGAAGTATAGCAGCATCGAAACAAAGTAGCGAAAATATGCAAGTAATATTAACAAAGTTTCGATTGTGTGATCATAATTTTTCATTCTGCCGTTGCGCCGGAACGCCGTTGCCATACGACACCGCTTGGGTATTCCGTTTACATCGCGAGGCCATTCCGGACCGGTCGTCCGTTTTTAAGGGGACGGGCGGCCGCTCGCGGGCCTGAAAATGTCTTGAACGAAGCCGCCGGCGAGTGTCAGATAGCACTTCGGGGAGGACGGGGATGGCACACTATGATTTCGACCGCGTTATAGACCGGCGGGGCACCGGATGCGAGAAATGGGACTTCATGGAAGCCGTGTTCAAGGCGAAGGACCTCGTGCCGCTGTGGGTCGCCGATATGGACTTCGCCTCGCCGCCGGAGGTGGTCCGGGCGCTCGTGCGCCGCGCGGAGCACGGGGTGTTCGGGTACACCGGGTACACCGACGGGTATTTCAACGCGGTTACGGGATGGATGCTGCGCCGTCACGGCTGGGAGATCCGCCGCGAGTGGGTGGTCCCGTGCCCGGGGGTGGTGCCCGCGCTCAACGCGCTGGTGCGCACGTTCACCCGGCCGGGCGACCGCGTCATCGTGCAGCAGCCCGTCTATCATCCCTTCATGCTCGCGGCGGAGAACAACGGAAGGCGCGTAATCAATAACGAGCTTCGCCTTGACGGCGGCCGCTACGTGATGGACCTCGATGATCTCGAGAAAAAGGCCGCGGCGCACCGGGCGAGGATGCTCATACTGTGCAGCCCGCACAATCCCGTCGGAAGGCTCTGGACGCGCGGCGAGCTCGAGGAGCTCGGGCGTGTCTGCGCGGACCATGGCCTTCTGGTGGTCTCGGACGAGATACACTCCGATCTGGTGCTCGGCGGGCGGCGTCACGTGCCCTTCGCGTCGGTATCGGACGCGCTTGCGGCGCGTTCCGTGGTCTGCACCGCGCCCAGCAAGACCTTCAACCTCGCGGGCCTCCAGACGGCGAACCTCATCATCCCCGACGCGAAGCTGCGCGCGGAGTATATCGCCGCGCAGGAGGAATGCGGCTTCTTTTCGGCGAACGCCTTCGGCGCGGTGGCGCTGGAGGCGGCCTACGCGCACGGGGAGGAATGGCTCGACGCGCTTATCGGCTATATTGAAGCGAACCTGCGCTTTCTCGCGGACTACATCACGGACAGACTGCCGGGGGTGCGGCTCATCGAACCGGAGGCCACCTATCTCGCATGGCTCGACTTCCGCGATCTTGGCATGGACTCGAGGGCCCTCAAGGATTTTCTGCGCCGGAGGGCGGCCGTCGCGCTGGGCGAGGGGCATATCTTCGGGCGGGGAGGCGAGGGTTTCGCGCGCGTCAACATGGCCTGCCCGCGGGCGTTACTGGAGGAGGGGCTCGACCGCCTCGAGCGCGCGGTGAAGGCGCTCTGATCAGCGCGCGAAGCGGCCGCGGCGTTCCTTCGAGGCGAGGTGGACGATCAGTCTTGTGACCGACGAGACCAGCACCAGTCCCGTCGCGATGGCGCCGGCGGTGATGAGCGTCTCCATCCCCAGCTCGAGAGAGCGGGCCGTGTTCCCCCGGATCGATTCAAACATCGTATAATACATCCCGCCGCCCGGCACGAGCGGTATGACCGCGCAGATTGCGAAGGTGGTCGCCGGGGCCCGCCGCAGCCGCGCCGCAAGCTCGGCGTAGCTTCCCACCGCGATCGAGGCGATGAAGAACGAGAATACGGGGCCGCCCGAGAGCGACATGGAGAGCAGATACGCCCCCCATCCGGCCGCGCCGCCGAGCGCGGCAAGGAGCGCGTTCGGGCCGCGGATGTTGAAGAGTATCGCGAAACCGAAGGTGGCGATGAGAGCGTACGCGACCGGGGCGATCACCGGGGACCTCCGGCCAGCATGAACCACAGTTTGAGCACGATGCCGCTTCCCGCCGCTATCGCGACAGCGATCAGAAAGGATTCGAGCGCGCGCGCGAGACCGCTGAGAAGGTCGCCGGCGAGCGTATCGCGTATGGAGTTGGTGATGGCCAGCCCCGGCACCAGGAGCATGATGGAGCCGATGATCACCGCGTTCGGCCTGACAGCGGGCATCAAAGCCCCGCTCGAGAGGGCCAGAACCGCGGCCAGCGCGCCGCCGGCCACGTTGATGAAGAACTCGTTCAGCCTGATCGACGAGAGCGCGAGCGACATCGCCCGGATGGCCGCGCCGGTGTACAGCGCGACGGCGAAGTCGGCCGTGCCGCCGCCGAAAAGCAGGGTGAAGAAGCCCGCGCTGAAGGCGGCCGCGGGCACGGTAAGCCATGCTGGGTAGCCCGGCGATTTTTCGATGCGGGCCAGCTCGGCGCGCACCTCCCGCGGAGTGAGCTTTTTAGATATGATGGACTCCGCGAGCCGACCGGCGCGCAGTATTTTATTCAGGTCGATGGAGCGGTGCGTGACGCGCCTGATGATCGACCGCGTGTGGCCTTCGTCGTCGGAGACGCTCAGGAAAATCCCCGTCGGGGTCACGAAGCTGTCGCAGTCGGTAAAGCCGTACGAGGCGCACAGCGCGTTCATCGTCTCCTCGACGCGGTGCGTCTCGCCGCCGTTTTCAAGTATGAGCCTTCCGGCGTCGGCCGCCAGGTGCAGCACCGTGTGCTTGTCCGTTGGATTTTTCATGGTCGTATCAGGCTGGCGAGCGTACCCGGCAGGAGCGGGGGACGCAAGACAAAAATCGTGCGGAACGCGAAAAGGAGCGGAAAGGTTTCCGCTCCTTCGTATTGCGGCGGGTAAACGCCTACTCGAAACGGAAGTTCTTCCCCCCCGCCTGTTCGCGGACGGTCTTTATGATCGCCGTGTCGAGGGTGTTCTTTCCGGCGAGCTTTTTCGTCTCGTTCTCGACATAGACGCGCCGTTCCTGGTTGAGCTTTGCTATGCGTGCCTGCAGTTCCGCGCGCTTCTTCATCTGGCCTTCGATATAGGCCTTGCGCTCCGTCGCGCTCATCTTCTGCATGTTTGCGGGAAGCTCGTCCTTCTTCAAATCCTCCGCCTTTATCTTGCCTTCACGCACCGCGTCGACCAGGTCCCAGCCCGCGTTGGAATACAGCCTGGACGCCTTGGCGACCGACCGCTGTATGACGGACTCCTCGCTCATCGCCGCGGCGTTCTTGTCCTGCGTCGCCTGGCGTTCCTTTTTCTCCATCCCGCGCGCGCCGTATGGTATGTAGGTGAGGTTGAGCTCGTTCCCGAGCTGGCTGATCTCGGCGTCCTGAGGCGCGGCGATGTAAGCTACGCGCTCGTTGTGGTTGATGTGCATATAGCGTCCCTGCGCGAGAAGGGCCCCGTCGCGCCAGTGGGTGCGGACTCCCTCGTCGTAGTCGCCGCAGTAAATCGTGTTGACGATGATGTTCTTCGCGGCGGCTGCCTTTACCGCCGCGCGGAAGTCGACCTCGCCCTGGGAGAACGGTTCGTTCCCCGCGATGAAAATGACTTTAAGGTCGGCCGACTCGCCGCTCCACGCCAGACCCTTCGTGGCGGCCTGGATGACCCTTCCACAGTATTCGTCGCCGCCGTTGGTTGAAAGCGCGAAGAGCTCCTCGGAGAGGCGGTCCAGATCGGCGGTGAAGGGAACGACCATGCGCAGATAGCCCTCGCCCGCGGGAATGCTGCTCTTGCCGTACTCGTAGAGGGCGACCTCAAGGCGCGGGACCTTCCCGTCGCGGCGCGCCTGCGCCATTTCGTTGACGATCTTCCAGAGCTGCGATTTGGCCTGGTCGATAAGGCCGTCCATGCTGCTCGAGGTGTCCAGCAGGATGGCAAGCTGAATCCTGGGGCCGTCGGTTTTCGCCGAAAGGACCGCGGGGCCGAACGCGACCGCCGCGGCGAGGATGATGGGAAGAGCCCGTGCGTATGTTCTCATGATCTGCTCCTGTGCGGTTTGAAATTGTTTCAGACGCCTTTTTGACAGGAGCGCGGCGCGCCGGGTTCTCGTTTTTTAAGCGGGTCCGGTAAAAAATCATCGTGGAGGCGCGGCCGGCAGAAAACCGGCCTTTTTAATCGCTTCCTGTCCCTGGCTGCTGAGGGCGAAAACTATGAACTTTTTCGTTTCACCGGTAAAGCATGTTTCGCTGGTATACAGGTAGAGAGTACGGGTAAGAGGATAGCCGTTCAGGCGCCCGTCCGCGACGGCCACCGGATCGATCCCTCCGACGAGGAGCGCCCTGACCTCGGCGTTGAGAAAGGCGTATTCCACATAGCCGATCGCGCCGGGTGTCCTGGCGACATGCGCGAGGACCATGCTGTTGGACGCCACTGCCGCGATTCCCGCGCCGTACGGCGCGCCGCGCAGTACGACCGCCCTCCAGACGTCATGAGTACCCGAGGATTCGTCGCGGCCGACGGCCTCTATCGGGCCTTTCCACCCGAGCTCGGTCCAGTCGGTCAGGGCGCCGCTGTATATTCGCTCGAGGTGTTTCAGTGAAACGTTCCGCACCGGATTGGAAAGGTGGACAATGGGAACGATCATCCCCCTGCCCACCGCGAATTCCCTGATGACGACCCCTTTCTTCTTCGCCTGCTCGAGCTCGATGGCGCTTATGCGCGCAGAGGAATCGGCGATGGTACAGCTTCCTTCTATAAGCGCTTTAATGCCGTTATGGGAGCCGCCGGAGGTCACGATGATCTCGGCGCTGTTTTTTTCACGATAGGCGTTCGCCAGGCTCCGGGTGAGCGGCTCCATGGTGGTGGATCCCGTGATTATAACGGCGGCGGAATCGCGTTTGCCGCATCCGGTGAAGGAGATGGAGGCTATGAGCGCGGTTGCGATAAGGAGTGCGGTTCCTTTTCGGTATTTCATCATCGTTCCTCTCTGTCGCGTGAGTGGTCGGGGACGAAGCCCCCGGCGCGCTTCACGCGCCGAGATGGGCGTCGAAGAGACGACGGATTCCGGCCTCGCCCAGGGAGAGCAGCTCGTTGGCGTGGAAGCCGATCGGGTTCCGCGTACGATACTCCCTGTCCGGATATGAGCCCAGGATGGATTCTATGTCCAGCACAAAAGCGTCCTCTTCGCGCCCCGAATGAGGGGGGCGGAGATACTTGTTCTTCACACAGTATTTGATGAAGCCGTTTACCTTTTTGAGGAGATACTTTCTGTCAAGAAGGGCCGCGTCGAAATCGGGCAGCGCCTCGCGCCGAACCATCTCGCCTATCTCTTCCGTTATACGCTCCATCGCGGAGACGAACCTCTCCCTGGCCAGCACCAGGCTCTCCCTCGTGTTACGGTGCGTTTCCGCCAGGCGCCGAAGATAACAGGAGGCTATCTGGCTGAAGGTGATCGTGTGGAGCTGTCTGAGTATCGCGCCGAGACGCTCGTTGAACTCCTCCTTGGGACACCTGAAAAAGACGGGGTGTCCCACATTAATGAAGATGTCCTTGCCGCCCTTTACGAGACGGTCGACCTTTACGTTGATGGGTATGACGTGCACCTTCTGCCGTGCGGACTGGTAGGTGTTCTCGACGAGCTGGTAGACCGCGCTGCGTATCTTCTTCAGCCCTCCGAACCCCCATGTGGTACCCTCGGGGAATACGAGCGTCGACAGGCCCCGCGAGATACTCTCCCGCGCGCTGTTGATCTGATTGCCGATCTCGCTGCGCAGCTGGTCGCGCCTCTTGGCGCAGGTGTCGATGAAGGGCCGATGGATGGTCGTGAGCCGCATGATTTTAAAAATGATGAACGGGAGGGCCGTCTTGTCCAGGAAGGTGAACACGCACTTCAGGAGAAAATTGTTCCTGCCGAAGTTCTTTGCCAGGTAACTCCCGCTTAAAAAATCCTCCTTGGCGAGGACAACGAAATCGGGCCTCGGTTTCAGCGAATAATAGACCCGGGAGAGCGAGGGTATCTCGTAGTAGCTGTCGTGCGTCGGCGAGACGATGAAGGGGGTGGGGATGGCCCGGAGATGCTCCTTTCCTTTAAGATGCGGACGCTGACGCATCATGATGGAGGCCACATGGAAACAGGATATGATGAACTCGCGCAGGAATCGACGTATCATACTTCCCCCGGGTGCGGTGTGAGCATGCGTGACTGAATGGATCGTCGCTCGAATCACGGGACCCTTCCGGGCCCTGCCTGTGCACGGAAGGGATGCTTGCCCGGAAATGAAAATATGTCAACATATTTGTAATTTCGAACGGTCGGGTCGTGCCGGCACGCTTGACCGGCGCTTCCCGTTGCCGTATATTAATCGCGACCGGCGGGTGTGATATCCGCCTCACCGCGCTTGACCGGCCGCCGTCGCCGGGACCTTTACGGCGCTGAATATAAACACTCAATGTGAGGGACGGTATCATGAAACACATGACGGTAGCACTGTTGCCGCTTTTCGCGGCGGTACTGATTATGGCAGCCTGTAAAGCCACGATAACGCCGGTGCCCGCCTGGTCGGTTTCGGACGGGCTGAAGGTCCCCGAGTCCGTCCTGTACGACCGCGCGGGCGGGCTTCTGTACGTGTCGAACATCAACGGCGCGCCGACCGATAAAAACGGCAGGGGCTTCATCGCGAAGCTTTCCGTGGACGGGGCAATGGTGGACGCGGGCTGGGTTACCGGCCTCAACGCTCCCAAGGGCATGGGCGTGAGCGGCCGAACGCTGTATGTCACCGATATCGACCGCCTGCACGCGATCGATATCAGGACGGGAAAGCTGACGAAAACATATGCCGTCCCGGGTGCCCGCTTCCTTAACGACATCGCCGTCGGTCCCGACGGAGCGGTGTATGTCACGGATACGGAAACGAACAGGCTGCACATGCTGCGCGGGGGTGTCGTGGGCGTCTGGATGGAGCTTAAAGGCTACAATAAACCGAACGGGCTGTATCTCGACGGGGCGGCGCTGTATGTCGGTACGGCACAGGGGGTAGTACGGGTCGATATCGCCACCGGGGCGTTCGCGCTCGAGGCGCCTCATGTCGGGGGCATCGACGGGTTGCGCGCCTACGCCGGGGGATTCATCATAAGCGACTGGAAGGGGAAGACGGAGCTCATCGGAAAGGGGAAGGCCCCCGTGGTGCTGGTCGACACCACCGCGGAGAAGGTGAACGCGGCCGACCTGGAGTACATCCCGGAGAGACGCCTTCTCATCATCCCCACGTTCTTCGATAATCGGGTGGTGGCCTATACGATCGCGGATTGACCGGGGATGATGGTCGCTGTGTAACGGTCCGCAAGACGGTGATGGCCGCCCGAAAGAGCCCGGAAATCACGCCGTCGAAATAATTAATTTTTTGTAGACAAAATGAACGCCGTTCAGTAAATTAACATTGTTGGGGTGGTTCCACAGCGGAGCCTGAGATTATACCCGTTGAACCTGATCCGGATAATGCCGGCGTAGGGATGCCAACCGCATAATCAGCTCTCCCGTTTCAACAATCACCTCATCCAGATCTCGATGCGAGGCGTACCCGTTGTTGCCCCGCGGAATCTTTCCTTTTGATGCGATTCCGGGGCGCGGAACAGGACCGCCGCGCGGACACTTCAGGAGGAACGATGGACAACGCATCGCTGTTAACGGCTGTACGGGAGAAACAGCCGCTCGTACATCATCTCACCAACTGGGTCACCATTTACGACTGCGCCCAGCTGGTCAAATCGTTCGGGGCCTCGCCGGTAATGGCCCACGCCGCGGAGGAGGCCGCGGACATGGCTTCGCTCGCCTCCGCGCTCGTACTCAATATCGGAACGCTCACCGCCGACTTCATCGAGAGCATGAAGCTCGCCGCGCGCGCGGCGAACGCGAAGGGCGCGCCCGTGGTGCTGGACGTCTGCGGCGCCGGGGCCACGCCCTTCCGCGACAGGATGGTCGCCGCGCTTCTCGACGCGGCCCGCATCGACATCATCAAAGGGAACGCCTCGGAGATCGCCCGCGTCGCCGGCGAGCAGGTTAAGACCAGGGGGGTAGACGCGGGGAGCGTGGAAGGCGATCTGGCGCGCATCGCCGAAACGCTCGCCGGCGCGCGTGACTGCGTTGTGGTGGTTACGGGGAAGGAGGACATAGTCGCCGGCAAGGGCGCGCGGTATACGGTGAAAAACGGCCACGAGATCATGTCGCGCGTGGTCGGCACCGGATGCATGGCCGCTTCGGCCATCGGCACCTTCGCGGGAGTGTGCCCGGAGGACCTTCCGCGCGCGGCGGCCGCGGGCCTGGTATGCTTCGAGGCGGCGGCCGAACTGGCGGCGAGGCAGGCGACGGGTCCGGGGACATTCAAGGAGCTTCTCTTCGATAAAGCGGCGTCGCTTTCGGAGAAGGACGTTCGATCGATGCAGAGGGTGTCGTGATGAGGGGGTACTATTTCATCACCGACGCGGGGCTCAGCCTGGCGGGGAACCTCTCCGACGTGCGCGCCGCCGCGGCGGCCGGGGTGACTGTCGTGCAGTACCGCAACAAGTCGAACATCACGCGCGACATGTACGAGGAGGCGCTTCTTTTGAAAAGCGCCTGCGGAGGGAAAGCGAAATTCATCATCAACGACCGTATCGACATCGCGCTGGCCGTCGACGCGGACGGCGTGCACGTCGGCCAGGAGGACATGCCCTATGATCGGGCACGGCATCTGCTCGGGCCGGATAAAATAATCGGTGTGACGGTGCACGACCTCGACGAGGCGCTGGAGGCCGAGGCCCGGGGGGCGGATTACCTGGGCCTCAGTCCCATCTTCGCGACCGGCACCAAGGACGACGCCGGCGCGCCCTGCGGCACGGCCGTCATCGCCGAACTAAAGAAGCACTGCCGCGTTCCCGTCGTCGCCATAGGCGGGATAGGACTCTCCAATGTCGACGAGGTGGTCGCCGCGGGCGCCGACATGGTATGCGCAATTTCGGCCGTCGTAACGAAGCCGGATGTCGTCGCGGCGATACTGGAGTTTCAAAGGAGATACGAGTCATGACACAGATCGACTATGCGCTGAACGGACGGGTATCCGACGAGATGAAAGCGGTCGCGGCCAGGGAGCCGCGCACCGCGGAGGAGATCCGAGAGGACGTTAAAAACGGACACACCGTGATACTGAAAAGCCTGTTGCACGACTGCGTCCCGGTCGGGGTGGGGAAGGGGCTTACGATCAAGATAAACGCCAATATCGGCACCTCGGGTTACAACGCCGACCCGGAGATGGAGCTCCAGAAGCTGCGCGCGGCCGTGTATTACGGCGCCGACGCGATGATGGACCTCTCGACAGGGGGCGATATCCGGGCCATGAGAAAGAAGGTAATCGCGGAATCGCGCGTGCCCGTGGGGACGGTCCCCATCTACGAGGCGATCGTCCGGCAGCCGGACGTTTCGAAGATAACCGAGGACGATTTTCTGGAGAGCGTGCGCACGCATATCGAGGACGGCGTGGATTTCATAACCGTCCACTGCGGCGTTACGCGAAGCTGTATTCCGCTCCTGGAGGGCCGGATAATGGGCGTCGTATCGCGCGGCGGAAGCTTTCTCGTCAAGTGGATGCTGCACCACGGGAAGGAAAACCCGCTCTACACGCGCTACGACGAGATACTGGCCATGGCCAAAAAGCACGACGTCACCCTCAGCCTGGGCGACGGTCTCCGGCCGGGCTGTCTCGCCGACGCGACAGACGCGGCTCAGATCGAGGAGCTCAAAACGCTTGGCGCGCTCGCGCGCAGGGCCCGCGAGGCGGGTGTGCAGGTGATGATAGAAGGCCCGGGACATGTTCCGCTGCACATGATCAGGGAAAACATCGAACTGCAGAAGAAGTACTGCGACGGGGCTCCCTTCTACGTGCTGGGACCGCTCGTCACGGACTGCTCGCCCGGCTACGACCATCTCTCCGGCGCGATCGGGGGGGCGCTGGCGGCCTGGTACGGGGCGGACTTCCTGTGCTACCTCACGCCCATGGAGCATCTTGGGCTTCCCGACGTGAAGCACGTGGTGGACGGGGTGATCGCGTCCAAAATCGCGGCGCACGCGGCCGATGTCGCGCGGGGCCTGGCCGGTGCGCGCGATCGCGACGACGCCATGTCGCGCGCACGGTCCAACCTCGACTGGGATTCCATGTACGGCCTTGCCTTCAATCCCGAACGGGCCCGCGAACTGCGGCGGGGGACGAAGCACGACGACGCCGAGGTCTGCACCATGTGCGGCGATTTCTGTTCGGCGAAGATAAACCGGGAATGCAGGGAGAAATACCGTCAATGAAAATATCGGAAATCGGCGGCGAGTTCGCGCTCATCGACCGCCTGATGTCAAGGGAAGTGAGCGACCCGGCGATAATCAAGGGCGTCGGAGACGACTGCGCCGTGCTGGAGTACACCGCCGACAGGTATCTTGTGGTGACCACCGATATGATGGTGGAGAACAGCCA